>NZ_CP128477.1:4142500-4398809 GCF_030369675.1 Peteryoungia algae
AACGCCCGTGCCGCCGAACAGACGAACACGGAAATGGCTGGCCTGACCCGGGACGCTGAAATGCTGTCGGGTCTCGTCGGCCAGTTCACGGTCGAGGCGGGTGCCTCCACCTTGCAGAACCGCTTCGCCGATCAACTCGACACGGGCTTCAGCCGTCCGGCCCAACCGTCGGTCTCCCAGCCCGCACCGGCCGCTGCAAAGCCGGCCACGCGCTCCTTCCTGAAGCCGAAAGTCGCCCCGGCCGAAGCCGGCAGCCGCGCGGTCATCTCGCCGGCGCGCTCCCTGATGGACAAGATCTCCATCGGTCTCGGCGCAAAGCTGACCCAGGCCAAGGACAACAAGTCCGATGGCGAGTGGGAAGAGTTCTGAGCCAGAGCCGTTCCTGAACGCGAAAACGGCGCGGGAGACCGCGCCGTTTTTCGTTTCTGCAAAAGGTGGACCTCTCAGCCCTTGCTGTCAGGCTCTGGCGCCGAAGGCTTCTGTGCGTCCTTGGGAGAGGTGGTGCGATAGGTGTCGAAGATCTGTTCCATGCTCTTCTGGTAGCTCTTCTGCACTTCGAGCCCGCTGTCGAACATGGTGTTCATCATCGCAGCGAAACCTTCCTGCGTGTCTTTTTCCGACGTCTTTGCCGGCTCCTGTGGGGCCTTTGGCGCTTCCGCCGGCTGGCCGGTCACTTGCGCCGAATAGGCAGCCGCCATGTCCTGGAACGCCTTTGTGAACGGATTGTCGAGGAAGGGATTGGCAGCGGCCTGCGGGTCCGGCTTCTTCTGTCCGCCCATCATATCCTGGAAGGCACGCGTGAACGGGTTGTCGAACATCGTCGCGGCCTGGGCCTGCGGTTTAGGCTGCATGCCGGTGCTTTCCAGCCATTGCTGCATCATCGCCGCCATCGGCGTTCCGGCAAAGGCGTTGGCGCCCGGGAACTGCCCCGTCGTCTGCTTGAACAGCCCGCCCATCAACGTGTCGGCCATGGCAGGCATCATCTGCTTGAGAATGTCCTGGCCGATGCCCGAAAGCTGTGCGGCCTGTGCGGCGATCGCGCGCGAGACTTCCTTGGAGCCGAAGAGCTGCTGCAGCACCTGGTTGCCATCGGCTATGCCCTGCGGCGTGAAGGCCGAGCTCATGTCTTCGAAATACTTGGCATAGCTGCCTGAGGTCATCGCCTGGAGCAGGGCGGAGAAGTCGTAAGGATTGGTCGTATTGCGCTTGAAACCGGATGCAAAGGCCGGCATCAGCGCGGCGACCGCCTTGGCGGCCTGTTCCTGTGCCAGGCCATACTGCTTGGCCATGGCATCCACGGCCATGCCGTTCTGCGCCTGCATCATCATGTCGAACAGTGGCAGCATGGCAATCTCCTCGGATTAGTGCAGCTGATTCAGCACTATATCCGGAAAGGCCGCGAGGCAAACCGCTTTTTGCCGGCTTGCGCAAACGTATGCCGCTGCGGCGCTTGAAGCCTTTAGTACTGATAGTCCTCGAAGACCGGTTCCACGGAGCCGTTCCAGCGGCCGTGATACAGCGCCAGCATGTCGTCCGCCAGCGTCGTGCGCTTGGCGAGCACCTCGTCCAGCGTGTTGAGGAAGACGCTCTCGTCCTGGCCTTCGGAATTCTGCCGATCCCGCGCCTTGAGGCCGGCACGCGAGAGTTCGACGACCTCGCGGGCGACCTCCATCAGCGGACGTCCGGCAACCGAAGCCTTCAGCCCCTGGGCCGGAACCGCGTCGCGCATGGCGACGACGTCCTCGACCGTCCAGTTCGCGGTCAGTTCGTCCGCAGCGGCGAGCGCTGTCTCGTCATAGAGAAGGCCGACCCACAGCGCGGGCAGTGCGCAGATGCGCCGCCAGGGACCGCCGTCTGCGCCGCGCATCTCGAGAAAGCGCTTGAGCCGTACATCCGGGAAGAGTGTGGAAAGATGATTGGTCCAATCGCCCAGTTCCGGCGCCCAGTCGGCGACTTCGCCCTTGAGCGCGCCATCCATGAACTGGCGGAAGGTAATGTGGGTACAGTCGTGATAGCGCCCGTCACGCACGATGAAATACATCGGCGCATCGATGGCCCAGGCGACATAGTCGCCGAAGGAAAAATCCTTGGAGAACGTGAAAGGCAGCACGCCGGCACGCTGGTTGTCGGTATCGCGCCAGATATTGCCCCGCCACGAGACGAGACCGTTCGGCTTGCCTTCGGTGAACGGCGAGGATGCGAAGAGCGCGGTCGCCAGCGGCTGCAGCTTCATCGATACCCGCATTTTCTGGCGCATGTCGGCTTCCGAGGCGAAGTCGAGGTTCACCTGGATCGTGCAGGTCCGATACATCATGTCGAGACCCTGGGTCCCGACCTTTGGCATGTAGCGGGTCATGATTTCGTAGCGCGACTTCGGCATGCGCGGTGTCTCGGCCAGCGACCACTTCGGGCTGCCACCGATACCGAGGAAGCGGATACCCATGGGCTCTGCCACGTCGCGCAGCACGGCGAGATGCTGGTTCGATTCCTTGCAGGTCTGGTGCAGCGTTTCTACCGGCGCGCCTGAGAGTTCGAACTGGCCACCCGGCTCGATCGAGATGGCGCCCAGACCGTGCTGTTCGCCAAGCCCGATGATGTTGTCGCCGTCCATGATCGGCTCCCAGCCGAGCTTGGACTGCATGCCCTTCAGGAGTGCCGAAATGCTGGCTTCGCCATGATAGGGAACCGGGCTGTTGTCTGCGCGGAAGAAGGCGAACTTCTCATGTTCGGTGCCGATCCGGAATTGCTCCTTCGGCTTCGAGCCTGCGGCCATGTAGGCCGCCATGTCGTCGAGCGTGCCGAGAGGGGTCTGGTCAGTGGTATCACGAGCCATGAAAGCTACCTTGGTGGTCATCGCCGGTGGGCACGTCTGGAGCCCGGTACCGAGGCTGATTGAACCGGATTTATGTGCCGCGCAAGTGAAATTCTCTCAAGCTCGGCTCAAAAAACCGGAACCAGCAACGCGCTGCAAACACTATCGCCAGTCGCCGATGGCAGCCTGCACGACAGCCATTGCGGCAACGGCCGCCGTGTCGGCGCGCAGGATGCGCGGGCCGAGCGGAATGGCTGTGACGAAGGGCAGGGAGCGCAAGAGCTGGCGTTCTTCTTCAGAGAAGCCACCTTCCGGCCCGACCAGCAGCGCCAGTGATCTTTCCTCGATGCGGGACAGGGCGGGAAGAGGATTCTGGGTGGCACTATCCTCGTCGCAATAGATGATGCGCCGGTCCGCTGGCCAGCGGTCGAGCAGGTCGCGCAGTTTCTGAGGCTCGGCGACTTTGGGAATCGCGAGGATGCCGCATTGCTCCGCTGCCTCCACGGCATTGGCCTGCAATCTTTCGACGCTGCCGATCTTGCCCTGGACATGCTGGGTCATCACCGGCTGCAGGGTACCCGCACCCATTTCGACCGCCTTTTGCACCAGATAATCCATCCGCCCCACCTTGAGCGGCGCAAAGAGGAAATGCAGGTCGCAATCGGCAGGCTGCGGACGCGTCTCATCCTTCGGGGTCAGCAGGATCTTCTTGCGCGATGGGAAATGCACCGAAGCTTTCCACTCGCCATGCCGGCCGTTGAAGACGAGAAGCTCCGCCCCGTCTTCGAAGCGCAGCACATTGGCGAGGTAGTTGAACTGCTCCGCCGTTGCCTCGAAGGGTTGGTTCAACGTCAGGTCGGCGGTCACGTACAGCCGTTGCATTCGATAATTGGCACGCATGGACGTCTTGTCTCCAAGATCAAAGAGCCAGGTGAGACATAGCCCAATACAAGACGGCTGCAAGCCCGGCCGAGGCAGGAACGGTGATGATCCAGGCCGCGACGATTGTCATGAAATGCGACCGACGCACGAGGTAGCGGCGGCGGATCTCTTCCGGGTTGCGTTCGGGCTTTGCTTCGATCTCGAAGCGTTCGGCCTTGTTGCGCATGTAGGCCATGCGCCGCTTGGAGTTGCGGGTGTACCATTCGCGGAAGAAGCCAACGCCGAAGACGGCGCCGACCGCGATATGCGTCGAGCTCACCGGCAGACCGAGCGCCGAGGCGACGATGACGGTGATGGCAGCCGAAAGCGAGACACAGAAGGCGCGCATCGGGTTGAGTTTGGTGATCTGCTCGCCGACGAGACGGATCAGGCGGGGCCCAAAGAGCAGAAGGCCGAGCGAAATGCCGACAGCGCCGATGACCATGACCCAGAGCGGCACGGTAACCTGCCCCGAGATTTCGTGGTCCTGCGCGGCGTGCACGATGGCCGATAGCGGCCCGATCGCATTGGCCACGTCATTGGCGCCATGCGCGAAGGAGAGGAGGGCGGCTGCAAAGATCAGCGGAAGCTGAAAGAGCTTTCGCAGGGATTGGTTGCGGTTTTCGAGCCCGCGCGACTGCCGCCGGATCAAGGGCACGCTCAGCCACCAGGACAGGAGCCCGAAACCGAGACCGATCAGGCAGGCCTGCATGAGGCTGACGGAAACAACCTTGTTCAGGCCCTTGAGCGCGAGATAGGCGAGGAAGGAACCGGACATGATGCCGATCAGGACCGGCACCCAGCGCCGCGCCGCCGCGATCTTTTCTTCGCGGTAGATGATGAATTCCTTGATGAAGGCAAGGAAGAGCGCGGCAATGACGCCGCCGAGCACGGGCGAAATGACCCAGCTCGCGGCAATGCCACCCATGACACCCCAGTCGATGGCCGACATGCCGGCGGCAGCGATCCCTGCGCCGAGCACGCCGCCGACAACCGCATGGGTCGTCGAGACCGGCGCGCCGATCCAGGTCGCGAGATTGACCCAGAGCGCCGACGAAAGCAGCGAAGCCATCATCGCCCAGATGAAGACGTCCGCATTCGGCATCTTGCCCGGATCGACAATACCGCGGGAAATCGTGGACACGACATCGCCACCGGCGATCATCGCGCCCGCAGTTTCGAACACCACGGCAATCGCCAGCGCGACACCCATGGTCATGGCGCGCGAGCCGACAGCGGGGCCGACATTGTTGGTGACGTCGTTTGCGCCGATGTTCATCGCCATGTAGGCGCCGATCGCGGCCGCCGCCACGATGATCCAGGCCCCCGGGCGATCCATGGCAAGCGCACCAGCGAGCAGGGTTGCAAGCACCAGGAAGATCAGCGCGATCCCGAGGGGCGCGAATCCGCGCGAGACGTAATGTGCCGCTTCCTCGACATGGGCGATCTTGTCGAGATCCTTGTCGAGGGTCGGCTTGACGAGTTTCGGCTTTGTCTTGCCCATGCTGGGTGTCTCCGGACGAGGCTTCCGTGTCCGGATCCTCGGTCTGCAGTCTAGCGATTGATGATGAAGGCTAAGCCGTGGGCCACTGGCCGCGCGCGACAAAATTCATCGGGTCGCAAAAGGCCCTAGCGATAAAGGGGTCGGGCTGCAATATGACAGTTTTGTGACGGTCATATTCAGGCGCGTTCTGCAGCCTTTTTTATCGAAGGGGCGGCGGATTGTGACATTTTGGCAAAGTCGGCGAGCAGCGATTTCAGTTCGGGCTCCTCGACGCGAGCAGCGGCTTCGTCGCAACTGACCCATTCCAGCCGGCGCACGCCCTTCTCCGGAAACTCTTTTGCGGCACCCTTGACCTCGAGTGCGTGAACCTGGACCCGGGTCGCGACCTTGTGCCCGCCACGCATCTTTTTCATGTAGGTGTAGAAGCCGATTGGCTCCGACGTCGCCTTGCCCTTGATGCCGGCCTCCTCGAAGGCTTCCCGCTCGGCAATGGCATGGGGCTGCTTGCCCTGCATGTGCCACCCCTTGGGAATGACCCAGCGGCCCGTATCCCGGCTCGTGATCAGCAGGACCTCCAGATCGCCCGTCTTCTTCTTCGTGCGATGGCAGATCGCAGCGAATTGCTGTCGCGGCGGACGCTGCAGCATGAGCCTGAGGTCGGATGTGATGCGGCCAATGATACCCAAGGAATTGTCACCTCGATTCGTTGATTAGAATACGCCAAAATGCTGTCATGATACGCGTGATGTTGAAGCGTTCAGGCACTTTTCACGCGATGGTTATTGCTTGCCTATCAGGTGCGCGCCCGAGGCGTTCATTACAATGCGACATTCTATGCCCAGAAGTCGCTTTTTCCGACATTCAAGCCGGTTCGGATGGCGCAAACACGCCGAATCTCGTGAGCCCCTCGATCACGCCCCGGGCGGCGATGCCTCCGGTGGCGATGATTGTCTCAGGCCTTGTTTGCGCGAGGCTGGCGAGTTCCGGAAGTGCATTGCCCGGCAAAATCCCGCGCACGGCATCCAGTTCGAACATTGCCCGGTCATTGCCGGTGTCACCGGCCACCACCACCTCGTCGAGATCTATCGCAAGGGTCTGGCAGAGCCAGGTGAGCGCCTGGCCCTTGTCGGCGACCTCCGGCAACACGTCCAAATCCCGCCCGCTCGAATAGATGATCCGGGCGCGGTGTCCCGACCCGGCGAGAAGCTGTTCCAGCTCCTGGATGTCTTCGGCTGTCGCGTCATGCAGGTACCAGCTTGATTTATAGTCGTGCTGGTACTGCGCCGGCTGCCGCTTGAGGCGCTCCATCATCACCAGTTCCGCCTCGATCAGGTCCACGTCAAAGCCTTCGCCAATCAGCGTCTGATACTCCGCGGTCAGATGCGGATGGCTCTCCGAATGCACCATGGTGCCGACGCCGCCGATCAGGAAATCGGCTGGCGGCAACCCCTCTTGCACCGTGAATTCGATGATGTCCTCGATCAGGCGGCCGCTATTGTAGACAAGCAGCGGCCGCTCGCCGTCGGGCAGCGACTGCCACAGCTGCGCGAATTCCTGTGACGCATCGCGGTCACCCGCCAGCGTTCCGTCCAGATCGGAGGAGAACAGGCGTATCGGTTTCAATCCCCGTCGTTCCATGGTTCGGCCCAGTCGCTTTCTTCAAGAGCTTGCGCCACCGGGCGGCCTTCGACAAGTGCCACGAGTTGCTGGGCGATTCCGGTCCAGGTGAAGAGGCTGCGCGCCTTGTGGGCACCCATGCGCGACAGCCGTCCGTAGAGACGCGCATGCTTCAGCGGCTTCATCATCGTGATGCCGAGATCATACTTGTCGAACGTGTCGGCGAAGAGGGCATGGCGGCCATAGCTGATGGCGCGATACAGCCCGCCGTGGATCGTAACGATCGTGGGTGTGCCGCTTGCCATGGCCTCGATTGCTGTCATGCCGAAAGGCTCGTATCGGCTCGACAGCACGAAGAGGTCGGCCGCACGATACATGTCCGGAAGGTCGTCGTCGGCAATGAAGCCGGAAAACTCTACCTTGTCAGAAATTCCGAGGTCGGCGACCTGCTGCTTGAGCTGGGCGAGGATCGTCTCTTCATGAGGATCCATATTCTCGCCGCCCACGGCAAGCCTCAGGCGTGTCTCCGGCATGCGCTCGACCAGAACCGAGAAGCCATCGATCAGGAGATCATAGCCCTTGTTGGTCGCAAGCCGCCCGAGCGCGAGAATGGTCGTGCCTTCAAAGCCGAGACGCTGGCGCAACATTTTGCGCGAGGCCGACGATACCGGATAAAAGCGGTTGTCGTCGTAACCAGGCGGGATCATGTGCACACGGCTGCGTGACAGCCCGTAATCTTCCGTCAGCATGTCCAGCTGGATCGGCGTCGTCGCAATGACCAGCTGGCAGCTGCGATAGATGATCAGCTCGTGCTGGATGCGTTCCTTGAAATTGAACTCCTGCTCGAACTTGTCCGCCTGTTCCGGATAGTCCGTTTCCATCTGACGCTTCTTCCACATGCCCAGCGAATGCGGCGTGTGGATGTGCGGCACATGCAGCGCTTCCGAAAGCCTTTGTCCTGCGACGCCCGCATCCCAGTAATGGCTGTTGATGAAAAGATAGGTCAGATCTTCGCGCTTGATCCAGCGCAGGGCCTTCTCGTTCCACTCGGCCAGATGGCGGTGGAGATATTCCTTCGGAATGAAGTCTGGGCCGCCACAGGGAATGCGCACGACGCGAACGTTCTCGTCCACCTCGTCGATCTCAGGCTGGTCCTCGAACCGGCGGGTGAAGATGTCGACCTTATGCCCGAGCTGGGCGAGTTTCTTTGCAAGTTCAAGGACGTAAACGACCTGTCCGCCAGTATCGGCGGCACCGAGAGGCGGGTGTGCGGCGACGTAGCCATGCGTGGAAACGAGCGCAATGCGCGGCGTTTCATGCGGGTCCGTTAGTAGTGCCATAAATCCCCACTGTTAAAAATTTCGTTCTTAAGAAGAGGAGATGATAATGCACGAAACGGGCGAATGTTTCAAATTTTGAACGAAATTTTCAATAACAGGCGACTTTGCTAGATTCGATCGCCGCAGGATCTCCCTCAGGTCAGGCGCCCCTCGTTCTCTCCAACAATCACGATATGAAGAGCCCTCGGACCATGCGCGCCGAGCAGCAGCGTCTGCTCTATATCGGCGGAACGCGACGGTCCGGTGATCATGTTGACCGTTCGCGGCATGGTGTCACCCTGCGCTGCCCGCAAGTTCGCCCAGAGGCTCTCCATGTCGCCGACAATGTCTGTGGCCTGGACCACGACAATGTGGTGATCGGGCAGGAAATTCAGCGTCACGGGATTGTCCGGTCCGGACAGCACGCAGAGCGTTCCCGTCTCGGCGATGCCCCCGAAGGCATGGCTCACGGCCACGAGGTCATTGCCGTCAGAGGCCCCGTGCTTGATTTCCAGTGCACCTGTCGCATGCCAGGGAAGGTTTGCGAGCCGCGCGTCGGCGCCGATACGGATGGCGGCGGGCAGGTTCCGCTGCTTGAGATAGTCGGCGACGGCTGCCGGCAAAGTCGCACAGCTAGACATGCGCTCTGTCGTGGCATTGTATTTCTCGGCCATGGCGATGAAGAGCGCCAGCCGCTCCTCGGCTGGCAACTGCCCGCGTTTGGGAATGATGCCGAGCGGGCGCTCGACGAGCCTGCTCGCAACGGCCGCAGCGCGCTCGGCGTCGTCTCCGCTCACTTTCAGCGAGGTCCGGATCCGGGAAAGAATGGCTTGGCGGCTGTCCATGGCTCAGGCCCCCTGTTTCTGGCGCGCGGCCCATTGCTGCGTAAAGGTCTGGGCCTCGGGCGCCGGAAGGTCTCGGATGCTGGTCCAGCCGGAGGCGAAAGGCAGGGTGGTGATCCGGCCCTTCGATCCGCCGATCAGGTTCAGCAGTCGTGCGCCGATCGCGGTTGCCATCCGGTAGAGCCTCGGCCGCTTGGCTATGAAGGCAAAGACACCAAGACCGTAGCGTGCGGTGGCGGGATTGAGATGTTTTTCGAATTCGCGCTCGCGCCAGTGCCGCATCATCTTCGGCAGCGGAATATGCATGGGACACACGCTTTCACACCGTCCGCAAAAGGTCGAGGCGTTCGGCAGATGGCCCGAGATGTCGACACCGAACAGAGAAGGGGTCAGAACGGCGCCCATCGGGCCCGGATAGACCGAGCCGTATGCATGGCCGCCGACGGCATGGTAGACAGGGCAATGGTTCATGCAGGCCCCGCAGCGGATGCAGCGGAGCATGTCCTGGAACTCGCTGCCGAGCATGGCGGTGCGTCCATTGTCGAGCAGGATGACGTGATACTCCTCCGGGCCGTCCGGATCCTCGGTGCGGCGCGGGCCGGTGGAGAAGGTCGTATAGACGGAGATGTCCTGGCCGGTCGCCGAGCGGGCAAGCAATCTCAGGATCTGCGAACAATCCTCCAGCGTCGGCACCAGCTTCTCGATCGAGGCGACCACGATGTGCACCTTTGGCAGCGACTGCGTCAGGTCGCCATTGCCCTCATTGGTGACGATGACGGAGGTTCCGGTCTCGGCGATCAGGAAATTGGCGCCGGTAATCCCGACATCCGCCTGGAAATAGCGCTTGCGCAGCACCTGCCGCGCTTCCGACAACAGTGTTTCCGGTGCCGTGAGGTCGCGTTCTGGGTCGAGATGCGTATGCACCCGGCGGAAGTCCTCCTCAACCTGCTCCTTGTTGAGATGCACGGCCGGCGCGATGATGTGGCTCGGATGCTCGCCCCGGAGCTGGATTATGTATTCGCCGAGATCGGTTTCGACCGGCTCGATTGCATGCTCGAAGAGGAAATCATTGAGGTTGATCTCCTCGGTGATCATCGACTTGCCCTTGGTCACGGTCTTCGCCCCGACCCGCTGGCAGATATCGAGCACCAGCCGGCGTGCATCTTCGGCACTCTCGGCCCAATGCACATGTCCGCCCGACTCCGTCACCTTTCTCTCATAGGCCTGGAGATAGAGGTCGAGATGGGCGAGCGTGTGGTTCTTGATCTCGCGGCCCTTGTCGCGCAGCGCATCGAATTCAGGAAGGGCGGCAACGGCGGCAGCGCGCTTGCCGATGAAACCCTTTTCGACATTGGTGAGCGCCTTTTGCAACTGAGGGTCGGCCAGCGCCCTGGCGGCATTGTCCTTGAACTGCGGAGCGGTGAACTGCATCTCTTCCTCCTCCCGTGTTCTCTACTTGCCGCTGCCGGCAATCGGCCGGCCGTCGGTCATGCCGGCCAGTACCTCCGCGACATGCCGCACCTCGATGGTTGAGCCTTCGCGCTTCAGTTTGCCCGCCATGTTCATCAGGCAGCCCATGTCGCCGGCGAGCAGAATGTCTGCCCCGCTCTCGGCGATCGTCGCCGTTTTCTTCGAAACGATCTTGCCGGAGATATCGGGATATTTGACGCAGAATGTACCGCCGAAGCCGCAACACACATCGGATCCCGCCATCTCCTTCAGCTCCAGCCCCTCGACTGTCGCCAGCAGCTGACGCGGTTGTTTGGCGATGCCGAGTTCCCTGAGGCCCGAGCAGCTGTCGTGATAGGTCACCGATTTGTCGAGCCGGGCCTTCACCTGGCTCATGCCGCGCACGTCGGCGAGAAAGGAGACGAGCTCGAACACCTTGTCCGCGAAGCGCCGACAACGCTCTTCCCAAAGCGGATCGCCTTTGAAGAGATCGGGATAGTGCTTCTTCAGCATGGCGCTGCAGGAGCCGGAAGGAGCGACCACATAATCGAAGCCCTCGAACTGCTCGATCACCTGCCTGGCAAGATCGCGGGTGTCCTTCGTGTCGCCGGAATTATAGGCTGGCTGACCGCAACAGGTCTGGGCGATTGGCACATGCACGTCACAGCCGGCCTCTTCGATCAGCTTGGCAGAGGAAAACCCGACGCTCGGCCGGAAGAGATCGACCAGACAGGTGGCGAAAAGGCCGACCTTCGGCCGGTTCTGGGCTTGGCTCACGGTTTCGTCTCCGTTCTGGAAGGTGCTGTTGTGCGGGTTCCGCGGCTGCCGTCGCGCCGGATCAGCCGGAGTTTCGCGACCCGGCCCCATTCGCCGGCCCGCGCGCTTTCGTCTGCGGCCCGCATGACGAAGTCGATATGTGCTTGCGCTGCCGCCTTGGCGGCTTCCGGATCGCCGGCCAGGATCGCGTCATGGATCGCCACATGCTGTTCCAGCAGCCTTTCCCGCGCATTGTGCAGCGAGAATACGGCCTTGCGGTTGAAGAAGATGCCTTCCGACAGAAGCCGGTAGCAGGCGCGCATGGTGTGCAGCAGGATGATGTTGTGCGCGGCTTCGCCGACGGCATTGTGAAACTCCACATCCGCCACCAGCTCGTCCTCTGGCTGCGCCTCGGCATGGGCGCGCCGCATGTCCTCGATGATGCGTGACAGAAGCGCCTTGTCGGTCTCCGTTGCACGCTGGGCCGCAAGCTCCGCCGTCAGGCCTTCAAGCTCACGGCGATACTCGAGATAATCTCGCGTTGCCCGCGCATGCCGCGAGATGAGGTCGGTGATCGGCTTGGAAAAGACCTGGCCGATGATGTCGGCGACAAATGTGCCACCGCCATGATGGCTGACAAGCAGCCCTCGGCTTTCCAGCTCTTTCAGCGCATCCCGCAAGATCGGTCGCGACACCTCGAGCGACTGGGCAAGTTCCCTTTCCCCTGGCAGCCGGTCCCCGTCGCGCAACACGCCGTCAAGGATCAGAAGCTCGATCTGCTGGACCACCTCGTCTGCGGTCCGGCTGTGGCTCACGCCTGAAAACAGGCTGTCTTCATCGTCTGTCATCACGCTCTCCATGCCGTTTCATAACAAGCCTTGCAACAATTGGTCAATTTTATTGTCCACTTCATCTTTTGCAGATGAAGCCATGGGCAAAGGCTGTGACGTTTGTGCCTTTGCGCTGGCGTCGCGGCACTGTTAGCTTGATCCCGGGCCAAGGGAGACAGCTGCGTGGCAAAGGGTGATTTCGCATTTCCGATGGCGCCGGAGCGCGCATTGGCGCTCGGTGAAATCCACGCGAGGCCGTATGCGCTGGTGAAATCCAGCCGGGTGATCTTTCAGCTCGCCTTCATGATGGATGGCGGCTCGGCCGTACATTACGCGGCCATTTCCGAACTGTCCCGCGCCCGCGGCGTGGCTCCACCGGACAAGCAGGGGCGCTATCACGCGCTCGCCTGGGGGCAGGGAACCCTGCGCTGGGAGCGTCACACGGAATTCTCCACCTGGTTCTGGGATGGCCCCCTGCCGGAGACCTTCGGCGGTGATGTGCCGATCCATCCCTTCGGTGACGGCTTCATTGCGCCTGGTCCGCTGATCTCCGGCATCCGCTTGGAAATGCGCCCCGATGGTTCCGAGATTGCCGACGCACGCGCAGCCTTCGATCCCGCGAGCCTTTGCTACAGCGAACTCAAGAACGGTCAGGCGGCGGTGCTCACCGACTTCCGTCAGGACGGGCATGGTCTCACGCAGATCCTCGTCATTGATCGCGGCATGACGGAAGCCGGTCGCGGCGCCGTCGTCCAGCGCCTGCTCGACATCGAGACCTATCGCACCATGGCCATGCTCGGCCTCCCGCTCGCACAGACGCTGTCACCGGAAATGCGCCGCATCGAGGATGGCCTGACGGCCGTCACCCAGCGCATGAAGGCCCATGCCCGCAATGAATCTGATGAAATGCTGTCGGAACTCACCCGGCTTGCGGCGGAGCTGGAGGCCGATGCGGCGCTCAGTCTTTATCGCTTCGGCGCCAGCCGCGCCTATGACGGCATCGTGCGCGAGCGCATCAAGACACTGGACGAGACGCCGGTCCCGGGACACGAGACGCTCGGTGCTTTCCTGGAAAGACGGCTGGCACCGGCCATGCGCACCTGTCAGTCGATCGAGGAACGTCAGGCGAACCTCTCGCGAAAACTCTCACGCGCCACGGCCCTTGTCCGCTCCTGGATCGATGTGGAGTTGGAACGGCAGAATTCCGACCTCCTGGCGGCCATGAACAGTCGTGCCGAAATGCAATTGCGCCTGCAACAGACGGTCGAAGGGCTCTCCGTCGCTGCCATCTCCTACTATGTCGTCGGTCTCGTCGGTTATGCCGCCAAAGCCATCCCGCACGATCTCCTGCCCTTCGATACGGCCATCATTACCGGCATTTCGGTGCCGTTCGCGGTCCTCGGCGTCTGGTGGGTGGTGCGGCGAATCCGCCGCAGCCATGAACGGCCGGCCTGATCAGCGCTTGCTGCCTGCCGCTGCCGGTCGATATAAGGCGACAGACAGTTGCGGATGACAGGCGGAATGGCGAAGCAGACCAAGGCGAAACTCGACAAGAAGGGGCTATCAGGTCTTGGTCTTGAGAAACTGGTCGATATCCTCCTGGAGGAGTCTGCGGCCAACAAGGCCCTGAAGGCACGGCTCCAGACGGCGCTGGCCGGCGAAACCGGGCCGGACGAAATGGCCCGGCTCATCGACAAGCGCCTCGATGCGATCGACCAGGCGACGACGCGCATCAATCGCGCCCGCGCCCGTGATCTCGCCGGCGAATTTGCAGCCCTTGCCCGCAACATTCTCTCCGAACTTGGCGGAGCCGATCCTCAGGCTGCAGCGGAGCGTATCCTGCGCTTCCTTGGTCTGCGCTTCCCCGTCTCGGCCCGCTTGGCGACCGACAATGCCCGGCTCTGGAAGGTCTTTGAGGATACGGAACTCGCAGCGATTGATCTGATCAAGAGCGTCGGTGCTGAGGAGCAGGCCCTGCTAGTTGCCCATCTGGAACGACTGCGGCTGCGCGACCGCTACGGCGAACACACCGGTTTCCTCAGGGCATTGACCGGCGTTGTTTCGGCACCGGCGGCCAAGGCCTGGCGCACCGTGCTGGCTGAGCTTGTTCCAAGCGAGCCCTTGAAGCTCGGTGCCCTCGATCTCCTGCAATCACTCGCTTTGCACCAGGGCGATATCGATCACTTCCTTGCCCTCGAATGTCAGAAGCCCGACAACAGGCGCGACACGCTTGCGGTTGCCGACATGCTGCACAAGGCAGGCCGATTCGAGGTTGCCTTGGAATGGGTGCGCGAGCGCCCGCGCGGCGTGCGTCTCATCCCGGTCAACGGCGTGCTCGCCTCTGTCGGCCCCGACTATGGTGCCCATGAGCGCCGCCTGCTCGAAGCCGAGATCCTCGATAAATTGAAGCGCCGCGAAGATGCGCAGGAACTGCGCTGGCGGGAGTTTGCCGAAACTCTCGATCCTGGTGTCCTCAAGCTCTACCTCTCGAAGCTCGACGATTTTGCCGAATTCGATGAGCTGGACCGGGCACTCGCGCTCGCTAAGGAACACGAGGATATCTATCTCGGTCTCGACTTCTTCCTCGCCTGGCCGCGCCTCGATCTCGCCGCAGCCCATGTGCTGCGCCACCGCCACGATTGGGAGGGCCGCCACTACGACGACCTCGCCCCTGCCGCCGAAGCCCTGTCTGCCAAGGAGCCGCTGGCCGCCGTCGTGCTCTACCGTGTACTGGTCGAAGATATCCTGCGACGTGGCATCGGCATGGCCTATCCGCATGCCGGCCGCTATGTCGGCGAACTCGCACGCCTCATGCCGAACCTGCCCGAAGGTCACGGATTGTCGACCCACGCCGCCTTCCTCGCGGAGCTAAGGCGCAGTCATTCGAAGAAATACGGCTTCTGGAGCTCGGTGCCGGGCGGGTTGTCGGGTCAGCCCTAGCGCTCCCAATAGGGCACCGGCCCGTAGAGCTCAGCCAGATAGTCGATGAACAGCCGCACCTTGGCCGGCAGAAACTGGCGGCTCGGATAGACGGCCGACAGCGCCACGTTGCGCGAGCTTTCATACTGCGGCAGCACCTGTACGAGCTTGCCGCTCTTCAGTTCCGCGCCGACATCCCAGGTCGAGCGCAGCGCAATCCCCAGACCGGCGATAACGGCTTCGCGGATGACCTCGCTGGAATTGGTGATCAGCATACCCTCCGGACGCAGCGTGACTGGCCCGGTCGGACCTTCCAGCCGCCAGGAGTCGTGGTTGTGTGCTGGCAGGCAGCGATGCTTCTTCAGGTCGTCGAGGGTTTCAGGCGTCCCGTGTGCAGCAAGATAGCTTGGAGCCGCACACAGCACCCGACGCACGGGCGCGAGCCTGCGCGCAACGAGCGAGGAATCGTTCAGCTCGGCGATGCGAATGGCGATGTCGAAGCCGCCACCGACAATGTCGGTAAACTCGTCCGACAGCACCAGATGGATCGCGAGATCCGGATGCGCCTGCATGAAGGGCTTCAGATGCGGCGCCACATGCATGCGGCCGAAGGAGGTCGATGCGGAGATCTTCAAGGTCCCGTTGACCTCGGAGGAGCGACCGGACGCAAAGGCTTCCGCCTCTTCCAGTCCGCCCAGCACCGTCAGCACCCGCTCGTGAAATCCCTGGCCCGCCTCCGTCAGCGAGATCTGCCGTGTCGTTCGCTGCAAAAGCCGGGTGCCAAGCTTGTCCTCCAGCCGCTTGATGCGCTTGGAGACGACGGCCGGCGAGAGGCCGAGATCACGCGCTGCCGTCGACATGCTGCCGGCTGCAATCACCCGGACGAAGACTTCGAGATCGCCGAGATTGGTCATGAATGGATGCCACTGTTTCCGTTTTCGTCATAAGTGCATAGCATTTGCCCTGCGAAAGTCCTAGTGGTAAGAAAAATGAACCAGTTGAGATGCACGTGCTGCGCCGCTAGGATCAGGACAAAGAGGGGAGACTGTCATGACCGAGGCCATCGCCTTTTTGCCGCCGAGGCAAGCGGTGCTGTCGCGCCGCGCCGAAATCCTCGACGATCTCAAGGAACTGGTGCCCGCAGGCCGCCTCGTGGAGGAGCGAAACGCCCTCGTGCCCTTCGAAACGGACGGCTTCATCGCCTATCGTCGCCGCCCGCTCGCCGTCGTCCTGCCCGAGACGACAGCCCAGGTGGCTGCCGTGATGAAATACTGTCATCGCTACGGCATCCCCGTCGTGCCCCGCGGCGCCGGCACTTCGCTCTCGGGCGGTGCGATCCCGCAGGAAGATGCCGTCGTCCTTGGCCTCTCGGCCATGACGCGGATCATCGAGGTCGACTACGCCAACCGCTGCGCCACCGTCCAGGCGGGCGTCACCAACCTCGCGATATCCGATGCCGTCGGTGCAGACGGCTATTTCTACGCGCCCGATCCGAGCTCCCAGCTTGCCTGCACCATCGGCGGCAACATCGCCATGAATTCCGGCGGCGCCCACTGTCTGAAATACGGTGTCACCACCAACAACCTGCTCGGCGTGAAGATGGTCCTCGTCGACGGCACGGTGGTCGATCTCGGCGGCAAGCATCTGGACGCCGAGGGTTATGATCTGCTCGGCCTTGTCTGTGGCTCCGAGGGCCAGCTCGGCATTGTCACCGAAGCCACCGTTCGCCTGCTCGCCAAGCCAGAAGGCGCACGCCCCGTGCTCTTCGGTTTTGACAGTGCGGAGGACGCTGGCTCCTGTGTTGCCGATGTCATCGGCGCCGGCATCATTCCTGTTGCCATCGAATTCATGGACAAGCCGGCGATCGAGATCTGCGAGGCCTTCGCCAAGGCCGGATATCCACTCGATGTCGAGGCCCTGCTGATCGTCGAGGTCGAGGGGTCCGAGGCCGAGATGGACGCCATGCTCGCTGCCATCGTCGAGATCGCCAAGCGCCATGGCGTGAAGATCGTGCGCGAAAGCCAGTCCGCCAATGAGGCAGCCCTCATCTGGAAAGGCCGCAAATCTGCCTTCGGCGCCACCGGCCGCATCGCCGATTATATCTGTATGGACGGCACAGTACCGCTGAGCCAGCTCGCCTACGTGCTGCGCAAGACCTCCGAGATCATCGATCGATACGGACTGCGCGTCGCCAACGTCTTCCACGCCGGCGACGGCAACATGCACCCGCTGATCCTCTACAATATCAACGACCCGGAAGACGCGGCCAAGGCTGAAGCGGCCGGCATGGAAATCCTCAAACTCTGTGTCGACGCCGGCGGCTGTCTCACCGGCGAACACGGCGTCGGCATCGAAAAGCGCGACCTCATGTTGCACCAGTTCACCCAGGTCGATCTCGATCAGCAGATGGCCGTGCGCTCCGCCTTCGATGCGGACTGGATCCTCAACCCGTCCAAGGTCTTTCCGCTGGAGGGCAGGGGATGACGCCAAGTATGCTCACCCCCTCGACCGAAACCGAAGCCGCTGAACTCATCCGCGACCATGCCACCCGCAAGACCCCGCTCCAAATCCGTGGCGGGGGCACGCGCTCGGGCTTCGGCAATGCCGTCTCCGCAGATGCGGTACTGTCTTCGACAGCCATCACCGGCATCATCGAATACAACCCCGCCGAAATGGTCATGACCGCCCGCGCAGGAACCCCCGTTGCCGAGATCGAAGCGGCCCTTGCCGAAAACGGGCAGGGCATGGCCTTCGAACCCATGGATCACCGCGGCGCCATGGGGACGTCGGGCACGCCAACCATCGGTGGCCTCTTCGCGGTCAACAGCTCCGGCCCGCGCCGCTTCACCGCAGGCGCTGCCCGCGACCATCTCCTGGGGGTCCGTTTCGTCAACGGCGCCGGCGATGTGGTGAAGGCCGGCGGCAAGGTGATGAAGAACGTCACCGGCCTCGATCTCGTCAAGCTGCTCGCCGGGTCTTACGGTACAATGGGTTTTCTCACCCAGGTCACCTTCAAGGTTCTGCCGGTGCCCAAGACGGCTGCGACCATCGTGATCTCCGGGCTGGAGGATGAAAACGCGATGAAGGCGCTTGCCGCTGCCCTCTCGCTCTCCGTCGAGGTCTCCGGCGCTGCCCATCTGCCGGAAAGCGTGCGGGGTCGCTTTATCGGCGGCAAGCTCCCTGAAGGGGCGGCGACTGTCATGCGCCTCGAAGGACTGGAGGCCTCCGTCGCGGTCCGTGCCGAAAAGCTGATGTCTGCCATGGCTGGCTTAGGCCCGATCAACCGCCTCGACGCTGACGATACGAAAGCGCTCTGGACCGAAATCCGCGATGTCACGCCCTATGGCGATGGCACGGCCCGGCCGCTCTGGCGCGTGTCCATGCCTCCGTCTGAGGCGTGGAAACTGGTGGCGGGCCTCAGGCTCCGCGCCGGCATCGATGCCTATTACGACTGGCAGGGCGGCCTCGTCTGGATGCGCATGGAGGCCGACCACGAGGCAGACGTGTTGCGCCATGGCATCCGCAGTCTCGGCGGCGGTCATGCCACGCTCGTCCGGGCCGCCCCTGAAATCCGGGCCAAAGTCCCGACCTTCGAGCCATTGTCTCCTGCCGTCGCCTTGCTTTCGGGCCGGGTCAGGGCAAAACTCGACCCACACGGGATCTTCAATCCCGGTCTGATGGCATGAAGGAGTTTTGTCATGACTGATCCGAATTACCAGCCACCTCCGACCTCTGGCGGCGAAGGCTGGTTTTCCCCTGGCCGCCTGAATGTCCAGATGGTCTATGTTCTCTATCTCGTCAGCCTTGTTGTCGGCATCACCGGCATTGTCGGCCTGATCATGGCCTATGTGAACCGCGGCAAGAGCACGGCCTGGATCGATACGCACTACACCTATGCCATCAGGACCTTCTGGATCGGCCTGCTATATGCTCTGGTCTCCGCCCTGCTGATGGTGGCCATGGTCGGAATGCTCCTGATCTTTGCCACGGCAATCTGGTTCGTCGTCCGCTGCGTCATCGGTTTGCAGAAGGCCTCGGCCGGCGAACCCATCGCCCGTCCCACCAGCTGGTGGATCTGAATTCAAGTCACGGGAGCGGCCATGCCGGCCGCTCCGGGGGAGAAAAAGCGTGCAGACCAATTTCACCGCCGAGCAGCTCGCCGATCCCCATGTGGCGGAAGCCGAGAGCATCCTGCGCAAATGCGTGCATTGCGGCTTCTGCACCGCCACTTGTCCCACCTATGTGACGCTCGGCAACGAGCTCGACAGCCCGCGCGGCCGCATCTACCTGATCAAGGACATGCTGGAAAACGGCCGGCCCGCAGACGAGCAGATCGTA
This sequence comes from Peteryoungia algae, assembly GCF_030369675.1. Taxonomy (NCBI): domain Bacteria; kingdom Pseudomonadati; phylum Pseudomonadota; class Alphaproteobacteria; order Hyphomicrobiales; family Rhizobiaceae; genus Peteryoungia; species Peteryoungia algae. The sequence goes on from NZ_CP128477.1 coordinate 4,161,808, forward strand.
ACCCATATCGACCGCTGTCTCTCGTGCCTCGCCTGCACGACGACCTGTCCCTCCGGCGTCGACTACATGCATCTGGTTGATCACGCCCGCACCCATATCGAAAAGACCTATCGCCGCCCGCTGATGAACCGGCTGACCCGGAACATGCTGGCCATGGTGCTGCCTTATCCCGGCCGCTTCCGGTTGGCCCTGAAGCTTGCGGCCCTCGGACGCCCGTTTGCCGGCCTCTTCGACAAGGTGGGACCGCTGAAGCCGATGGCCGCCATGCTCAGGCTTGCGCCGTCGACCGTCGCGCCACCCTCCGACTTCGCAAGGCCCGCGACCCACGCTCCCTTGGCAACCCGCCGTGGCCGTGTCGCGATCCTCACCGGCTGTGCCCAGCCCGTCCTGGATCCCGGCATCAACGAAGCGGCGATCTCGCTTCTCACCCGTCTTGGTGTCGAGGTCGTCGTGCCGCAGGGGGAGGGGTGCTGCGGTGCGCTTGTCCATCACATGGGTCGCGAAGAGCAGGCGCTGGACAGCGCGCGCCGCAATGTCGACGTCTGGACGCAAGCGATCGAAGACGGTGGCCTCGACGCGATCATCGTCACGACCTCGGGCTGCGGCACGACGATCAAGGACTACGGCCACATGCTGCGCCTCGACCCTGCCTATGCCGAAAAGGCCGCGCGCATCTCGTCTCTTGCGAAGGATGTGACGGAATATCTGTCCACCCTCGACCTGCCGATCGTAGAAGCGAAGGGCATGACCGTCGCCTATCATTCCGCCTGCTCCCTGCAGCACGGCCAGAAGGTGACCATGCCCCCGAAGCTGCTGCTGGAGACCGCGGGCTTTACCGTGAAGGACCCGCCGGAAGGCCATCTCTGCTGCGGCTCTGCCGGAACCTACAACATCATGCAGCCGGAGATCTCGGCAAGGCTGAAGGCTCGCAAGGTCAGGAACATCGAGAAGACCAGGCCGGATGTCATCGCTGCCGGAAACATCGGCTGCATGGCCCAGATCGGCTCTGCCACCGGCATTCCGGTCGTGCACACGGTCGAGCTGTTGAACTGGGCCTATGGTGGCCCGCGCCCGAAAAGTATCGAGCGACATGAGATCGGCTGAGCGAATTGTTAAGCGGTTTATTCTAGTGTGGGCCTCAGGATGGTACATCCTGGAAGGCCGATCATGTGCACTAAATCCTTGCTTACCGCGTTGTTGTTTCTCTGTCCCATGGCTCTGTCCGCCGAAGCGGCAGAGCGCATTTATTGCGCCGCTTCCGATCCGGTGGTCGATCTGTCGCTGGAAAGCGGTTTCAGCAGCAAGGACCAGGAAAAACTGGTGCATTTCCGCGGCATGGCCGGGGTGAAGGACCAGTCCGCCCCCACCGGTTTCCGCCGCTTCCAGATCAGCTCGGACATGCTGCGTCAGTACTGGATCGATGATCGCGACCTGCGTTTCAGCATTCATGCCTTCGCGCCGCAAAGGGAACCTCTCTACCGGGTGACCATGTCGATGATCACCGACCGAAGCTCCGCGACGCGTTTCAAGGGAAGCTACGACCTGAAGGTCGAGAAGCTGAAAATGGGCAGCACCGTCGGTGCCGAGACGATCATCGCCCATGAGGGCGTCATCTTCTGCGATATCAAGCGCTGAAGCTCAGAACCGGTAGCTGACGCCGACATTCACGGCATTGGTCAGGATATTCGTCTTCAGCGACGCGCCCGAATCGATGTCGACGTCGACCCAGGAATAATTCCCCTTGTACTCGACGAAGCCCGACCAGCTCTCGTTGAAGTCATAGGCGACACCGGCCTGCGCCTGCACTGTCGCCCCACCCAGCTGGTATTTAAAAGTCCTGCCCGAACCGCGCGTCACCTCGACATGCGGCACGTTGATGCCGGCGCCGGCACCGATATAGGGCACGAACTTCGTCCCCTCGATCGGCATGCGGTAGAGCGCGTTCAGCGTCAGCAGGTTGATCCCGTCGGAAAATTCGAAATGCGACCAGCCGGAGGTACTCAGCGTCTCGCTGTCGGCATAGACCTTGGCATGGGTGAAATCGACTGAAAGGCCGAGATTGGGTTTGCCCAGACCGGTCATCCACCAGGTTCCACGCAGGCCGTAATAGGGCGGCATTTCAAACGACTTGCCTTCCCAGCCGGCACGGAAGTCGGGGCCATCAGACACCTCGATATCGCTGTGCGGTGCCGTCTGGAAACCGCCGTAGACGGAGATACCCATTTCAGCGGCCGCCGGCACTGTGGCGAGCGTGGTGAGGCACGCACCGGCAAGGGCGAGCGCAAGCGAACTATGGATCATGAACGGGTCCCTGAGAAACGATGTATGGCAGCCCTGGGGCCACCGAGCCCCGACCTGCGCGGAGACTGCACCGTCGAGACAACAATATCATGACACCAGAACGGCCGCGCTTCGCAGCGCGGCCGTCGGTGCAATCCCTTGATGCGGCCGGTTTCAGCCGCCGAAGATGGTGCGCAGAATATCCACGCCCTTGTCGTCGAAGGAAACATCGCCCTGGCGATTGCCCGGGCCGATCACGATCACCTTGGAGCCGATGCCGGCGCGGTCGTAGAGATGCTCGACATCCTTGTTCATCATGCGGATGCAGCCCGACGACATGTTGAGACCGATGGTCCAGGGCTGGTTGGTGCCGTGGATGCGGAAAATCGTATCGCGGCCGCCCTTGTAGAGATACATGGCGCGCGCGCCGAGCGGATTGTCCGGCCCGCCTTCCTGCACCACTGGCAGGATATGACCCTTTGCGGCTTCGCGGCGACGCATTTCTGCCGGCGGGCGCCATGACGGCCATTCCGCCTTGCGACCGATCTTCACCACGCCCGACCAGCCGAAGCCTTCGCGACCGACGCCCACGCCGTAACGGGTCGCGCGGTTCTTGCCCTCGACATAGTAGAGAAACTTGTTGTTCGTATCGATGATGATCGTGCCCGGCTTTTCGTCCGTCGTCAGACGCACGACCTTGCGCTTGAACTTCTCCGGCACTTCCTTGCGCTGCTGCGCGACGAGCGTCACGTCACTGGCAGTCCGGATACGATCGAGGCTGATGGCGGATGCTGGTAGCGGCATGGCAAAGGTCACCGCCAGCATGGCGGCGGTGACGCTCTTCGAGATGGTTTTGAGCATATTCTATCCCCTGAATTTGCAGGGTTGAAGCCTAGCTTCTTCCATTTGCAACGCAAGGGTTAATCCAGACTTTGTGATCGGATCAGTGTCTCAGATCACAATGACCCGGGTGCCCACCTTCACGCGCCCATAGAGATCGGTGACATCCTCATTGCGCATGCGGATGCAGCCGGAGGACACGCCGCTGCCGATCGACCACGGCGCATTCGTCCCATGGATGCGATAAAGCGTCGATCCGAGGTAGAGCGCGCGGGCGCCAAGCGGGTTTTCAGGGCCGCCCGGCATGTGCGCGGGCAGGACGTGGCCCTTCGCGGCCTCGCGGGCGATCATTTCCTGCGGCGGACGCCAGTCCGGCCATTCGCGCTTGGCGGTCACCTTGTGCGTGCCGGCCCATTCGAAGCCCGGCTTGCCGACGCCGACACCATAACGCTTGGCCATGCCGTCGGCCATGACGAGATAGAGGAAGCGCTCGCGCGTATCGATGACGATCGTGCCGGGTTTGTGCTTGGTCTGGTATTCCACCATCTGTGGCAGGAACTGCGGATCGATCTGGGTTCGTACCGGCTTGTCCGGCCGCATCGCGACCTGCTGCGCTGACGGCTGCTGCGGGAAGAGCACGCGCCGCTGCTGGACGAGACGGCGTTGCTGTTGCACCGGTTGCGGCTGGTGAAGCACCCGCTGACGGCCAGCCGGAACGACCTGACGCTGGCGCTGCGGCGTTGTGTATGCGCGCGTCTGGGCAGGCACGCCGCCCAATTGCAACACCCACGACGCCTGCAGGTCGGGGCTCACCATCACCGGCGGTCGGGTTTGGTAGCGATCATTCGCATGAGCGGGCAGGGCAAGCGGCAGGCAGGCCAGAACGGCCAGGAACAGGGAAGTCTTCGACATCGGACAACTCGCAACTTGGGACCGGATGCAGCGGCACGGAATGCCGCCAACTCGCTTTGAGCCTGCCAGAGCCCATCCCGCCATTTGGTAAAGAGCCATTCATGAAAATGCGATCGAGGCCGCAAACCTTTCGGAAGGGTTAGCATCCGGTTTGGAAAAATCGTGAACAAATGGTAAACGCGTCTCCGCATGGGGGAGAATCGCATGGACATGATCGCCGAAGGCCTGATCCGAGAAGACGACGGTCTCGACCGCTGCTTCTGGTACGGCGGTCTGGAGGACTACCGCCGCTATCACGACGAGGAATGGGGCAAGCCGGTCACCGACGATGTCAGGCTCTTCGAGAAGATCTGCCTCGAAGGTTTCCAGTCCGGCCTCTCCTGGCTGACGATCCTGAGAAAGCGGGAGAATTTCCGCGCCGCCTTCGCCGGCTTCGATTTCCACGCGGTTGCCCGTTTCGGCGACGACGACATCGCCCGCTGCCTGGCCGATGCCGGCATCATCCGCCATCGCGGCAAGATTGTCTCGACCATCAACAATGCCCGCCGCGCGATCGACCTGCAGGCCGAGTTCGGCTCGCTGTTTCGCTACTTCTGGAGTTACGAACCCGACGCTTCCGAGCGCCCGAAGCGCATGGACTATGCGACGCTGAAGGCCAATCCAACTTCGCCCACCTCGATCCGCCTCTCCAAGGATCTGAAGAAGCGCGGCTGGACCTTTGTCGGCCCGACCACGGTCTATGCCTTCATGCAGGCCATGGGTCTGGTCAACGACCACATCGAGGGCTGCTGCTGCCGTGACCGCAACGAAGAGCTGAGAGCGCAGCTCGTCCGCCCCTGAACCTCAGTCGATGCTGACCGCAAGGATGCGGCTGATCTCCGTGAGGGACCGGCCGGACTGCGCCCGCCAGGTGTTGAACGCCGCCTGCACGGCAGCCTTGTCCTTCGCCGAAGTCGGCGCCTTGCTCACAATGCCTTCGGCAATCAGCCGGTTCACCACGCTCTGCGACAGGATGAAGCTGTCGATGCCGGCAAAGCGCAGGAAATATTGACCGGTATTGCCGCCGAGCCGCGAGCCCTTCTTCTGCAGAAGATCGAGCAGGCCCACATAATTTTCAGTCGGCCAGCCGACAAAGAAGGCGCCCGCCGAACCATGCTCCCGAGCAATTCCGGAAAGAAACACGGCATTCTCCTGCACCGCCCGGATCTTCGGACCGTGCCGCACAATGCGTGTATCCGAGACGAGGCGCGCAAACTCCTCGTCATGCAGCATGGCGCAGTGCCCGATGTCGAAGCCGTCGAAGGCCGCCTCGAAACCCGGCCACATCGCCTCGACGACCTTCCAGTTGAAGCCGGACTGGAAGATGCATCTGGTCATCAGGGAGAGAAAGCGATCATCCGGCATGGCCGCGATCTCGGCCTGAGGTTTCGGATGCTGCAGGCTTTCAAGCACCCCGGCCTCACCTTTGCGGGCGACGGCAAGCGCATGGATCTCATCGAAGGAATGCATCGCGGATCTTAATTCTGCAGGTTGGCGATCAGAGCGGAAACATGGCCGAGATCCGGGATTTCGCGGAAACGCGGCGCCTCCTCGGGCTTCTCGACATGTTCGAGCACCCAGGTCAGCTCATGCGGCACGAAGACGCCCCAGGCACCCGCCGCGATCGCCGGCACGACATCCGACTTCAGCGAATTGCCGATCATCATCGAACGCTCCGGTCCTTCGCCATGTTTGCCGAAGATCCGTCGATAAGTGGTGGCAGTCTTGTCGGAGACGATCTCGACCGCGTCAAAATAGTCGCCAAGTCCGGATTGGGCGAGCTTGCGCTCCTGGTCGAACAGGTCACCCTTGGTGATCAACACGAGAAAATACTTCCCCGACAGCGCCTCCAGGGCATCGCGGGCATGTGGCAGGCATTCGACGGGGTGGCTGAGCAAGTCGCGGCCGATGGCGAGGATCTCGCTGATGACGGACGAAGGGGCCCGGCCCTCGGTGATATCAAGCGCCGTCTCGATCATCGACAGCGTGAAGCCTTTGATGCCGAAACCGTAATGGGCGAGGTTCCGCTTTTCGGCTTCCAGCAGGCGTTCGGAGACATGCTCGCCTTCGGCAAACTCGGAGAGCAGGCTGCGGAAATGGCTTTCCGTCAGCTTGTAATACTGCTCGTTCTGCCAGAGCGTGTCGTCGGCATCGAAGCCGATCACGGAGACAGGGCGATTGGACATGACGCCTCCTTATCGATCAAGGAGGGTGAGACTAGCCCCTCTCTTCGGCAAAGCAATGGCGCCCGAAGACGCCATTGCCGTTTGCAGATCTGGCAGCTTTTACTGGCCGTTCCTGGCGAGCCAGGCCTTCATCATGGCAATCTCGCCTTCCTGGGCGGCGATCACGCCTTCCGCAAGCTTGCGGATCTCGGGATCCTTGCCGTGTTCGAGCACGATGTTCGCCATGTCGATCGCGCCCTGATGGTGCGGGATCATGCCGCGGACGAAATCGACATCGGCATTGCCGGTGAGCGGCGCGGCCATGTCCCGGTGCATTTTGGCACTGGCCTCTGCGAAAGCCTTGGAGGATGCATTGTCCTCCATCATGCCATGGTCCATCGAGGACATGTCATGGCCCTGATGCATGCTGTTGTCCTGAGCGAAGACGGCAGGGGTGAATAGCGCGGTCGCAATCGACGCCGCGATGAGAAGCTTGCTGAGCATTGAAATTTCCTGTGGTGATCGGTGATTGGGAAGTTCACGGCCCATCGGGCCGCCGTCATCCGGTCAGCTACGGGGAGGGGGTGTCAGAGGAGCGGCCGTCTGCGACACAAGCCGCGGGGAGAGCGTGGCTGCTTCGGCCGCCCGCGCGGGTTTGCCGCTGTCGGACAGCGATAGGGCGACGGGCAACATGGGGCATGCCGCGCAATGCCAGATCATCTTCGTCGATGTCGAGTGGGGCGCGCTGCCATGATCGACATCGGCGACTGTCGTCTCTGTCACGGAATGCGGACAATCGAGGTCCGCCACAGCCTTGGTGAGGGAAGCCGGCACCGCAGCTTCGCCCGCCGTATCCGTCGCATGCACCATAGGCATAGCCATGGCCGCCATGCCGGTGATCGGCATGGCACCGTAGGCGAGCGCTGCAAGGAAAAGCAGGATGCGGGCGAGCGATTTCATGGCGTGAAGATGATGCTCGATCTGGACGAAAGCAAGACCGGATTGTGGCCGGTCAGTTCGCGATGACGTGATGCAGAATCCGGTAGTCGCGACTTTCCTCCCCAAAGGGGATCACCGGCCAATCCCACTCGCCAAGCCCGGGCCCAAGATCGACCCCGTGCATCAGATCGACGGTCTCGTGGCGGGCTCCGCTGCGGTCCACCACGGTATAGCTGATGTCCGTAACAAGGCAGGTTGCAGCCGGAACCTGCGCCAGCCCCTCCATATGGGCTGAGATCACTTGAGGCACGATGGCATTGCTTGCCGGATGCCCCTCAAGTCGCCGCGTTGCGCCGATGCCGATTTGTGAGAGCAGGTTGGCCGAGACGACGAGATCCAGATAGGGCACCTGCCGCAGGAAGGAGAGCGGTTCGAGAGCCTGACCGGCAAGGGCTGCATCAAGCCCGGAGAGATCCCGCTCGATCAGCCGGACGTTCTTCAATCCCTTCATGACGATCCAACAGCGCACACTGGCCAGATGCACGAGATCGACCAGCACGACCGTATCGAACAGCCGCGCAAGCTCGACCACCGGCACGTCGCGCAGCAGCCCCGAACCGAGCACCACCACCGTCCGCTGCTGCCGGCAAGCTTGAGCCCTCGCCAGTATGGCCGCCTTTGTCCGTGTCTCATGCTCGACCCAATCCTTTGCGCAACGATTGGCGCGCGCCCAGAGATTGACGGAGGACCGAATGAAGGGACGATGGGCAGCCGATGTCAGCGGCCAGCTTGCGGCATAGTTCAAAGCTTCGAGGATCATGTTTTACCGATAGACGGAGCTGCGATGGCCGGTCTCGACCACGAGGACGACGAGTTTTTGGTCCTGGATATCGCAGATGATGCGGTAGTCGCCGACCCGGTAACGCCAGTAAGCGCCCAGCAGATTCCCTTGAAGTGGTTCTCCGAGGCTTCTGGGTTGTCGTGTCTGGCAAGACGCTCTTCCAAAAACGTCACAATGCGCTCGGCATCTTTTCGATGCAGCTTTTCAAGCTGTTTTTCCGCCTTGGCACGGAGCTCAATGGTCCAGGCCAAGTCTCTGTTTCACTTCTGCGAGGGGGTAGGTAGGTTCGCCCTTGCGGATGCTCTCCATCGCTTCGTCGGCGGCGGCGATGTCTTGGAGATCTTCGAGATGTCGCTGGATCATCTGGCGCAGATAGTCATCCGGCTCGGCACCCGCCTCCCAGGCGTATTCAACGATCAACTGGTGCATTTCTTCCGGCATATCGATCGTGACGCGCTTGTTCATCGGCCCAACCTCTGGTTTCGCGTTGGAATATACCACCCCAACGGCCCATTTTCCAGCATCCGGCCTCGCGCCCTTCTGCCTTCGCCCTTGCCGCCAAATCCTTGATCCTCTAAGACACCGGCACCTTTTTGAAACGAAATTCCGGTTGTCATCATGAGCGATAAGAACAAGAAGCCCCAGAAGCTGAAGGCCCGCCTGCCGCGTGGCTTCGTCGATCGCGAGGCTGCCGATATCCGCGCTGCCAACCAGATGATGGAGACCATCCGCGAGGTCTATGAGCGCTACGGCTTCGACCCGATCGAGACGCCGCTCTTCGAATATACCGACGCGCTGGGCAAGTTCCTGCCTGATAGCGATCGCCCGAACGAAGGCGTCTTCTCGCTGCAGGACGATGACGAGCAGTGGATGTCGCTGCGCTACGACCTGACCGCCCCGATGGCCCGTCATGTCGCGGAGAATTTCCAGGAAATCCAGCTGCCGTTCCGCACCTATCGCGCCGGCTACGTCTTCCGCAACGAAAAGCCCGGCCCGGGTCGCTTCCGCCAGTTCATGCAGTTTGACGCCGATACCGTCGGCGCACCAGGCGTCCAGGCCGATGCCGAAATGTGCATGATGATGGCCGATACGCTGGAAGCGCTGGGCATCAAGCGCGGCGACTATGTGATCCGGGTCAACAACCGCAAGGTTCTGGACGGCGTGATGGAGGCCATCGGCCTCGGCGGCGAGGGGAATGCGGGACGGCGTCTGACTGTGCTGCGCGCCATCGACAAGTTCGACAAGTTCGGCATTGAAGGCGTGTGTCTGCTGCTTGGGGAAGGTCGCAAGGATGAGTCAGGCGACTTTACTAAGGGTGCCGGGCTTAAACAAACGCACATAGACTTCATCGCAAATTTGTTTTTGAAGACGAATGACGATGCATCGACCCGACAGAAGCAATCAACCGAAGCCATCCGGCAGCACATGATGCTGCCATTCCAAGGTCTCCTCGGCGGAGAGAAGCAAAACGAGACATACTTGAACGGTGTCGACGAGCTACTTGCCCTCGGAACTCTGGTTGCGGCTGCCGGTTATGGACCTGATCGCATTCTCATCGATATGTCTGTCGTTCGCGGTCTCGAATATTACACTGGCATGGTCTACGAAGCCGAACTCACCTTCGACGTCACCAATGAAAAGGGCGAGAAGGTCGTCTTCGGCTCGGTCGGCGGTGGCGGGCGTTATGACGGACTCGTCTCGCGCTTCATGGGCCAGCCGGTCCCGGCCACGGGCTTCTCGATCGGCGTCTCGCGCCTGATGACGGCGCTGAAGAACCTCGGCAAGCTCGGCCAGGACGACGTGCTTGGCCCTGTCCTCGTCACCGTCATGGACGGCGATGTCGAAAGCATGGGCCGCTACCAGCGCTTCACGCAGGCTCTGCGGGCCGAAGGCATCCGCGCCGAAATGTACCAGGGCAACTGGAAGAAATTCGGCAACCAGCTGAAATATGCCGACCGCCGTGGCGCCCCGATCGCCATCATCCAGGGCGGTGACGAGCGCGCTGAGGGTATGGTGCAGATCAAGGACCTGATCGAGGGCAAGCGCCTGTCCGGCGAAATCACCGACAATGCCGAATGGCGCGAGGCCCGCGTCGCCCAGGAAGTCGTGGCCGAGGCGGACCTGGTGGCCAAGGTCAAGGAAATCCTGGCTGCCCAGGCGGAAGATCGCCGTCGGGCGAAGGGCGGCTGAAATGCCCCTGACCGATATGCCGGATTTCGCCGGCACCATCCTGCAGGAATTCTCATCACGGGGCACCACCCGTGTTGACACGCCGGTAATCCAGCCAGCGGCTCCGTTCCTCGACATGGCGGGCGAAGACTTGCGCCGGCGCATCTTCCTGACCGAAAACGAGCGCGGCGAAAGCCTCTGCCTGCGGCCGGAATTCACCATCCCCGTCTGTCTGCGCCATATCGAAACGGCGACCGGCACACCGAAGCGCTATGCCTATCTCGGCGAGGTCTTCCGTCAGCGCCGCGAAGGCCCGCAGGAATTCTACCAGGCCGGCATCGAGGATCTGGGCGACATCGCAACCGCGGCAGCCGACGCCCGCGCGATTGCCGATAGCGTATCCATCCTCACGCGCCTTCTGCCGACCAGACCGCTCGCCGTCACTCTCGGCGATCAGTCGGTCTTTGAAGCCGTGGTCAAGGCACTCGGCCTGCCTGCCGGCTGGCAGAAACGCCTGATCCAAGCCTTCGGCAATCCGGCACAGATCGAACAACTCCTGCGGACGCTCGCCACGCCGACGCCGGTTCCAGGGCTTGATCCCGCGGTTTCGGCGCTTCTGGTGAAGGGTGACCATAATGCGCTCATCGCCCATATCGATGCTACCATGCAGGAAACCGGCTATCTCACCAATGCCAGCCGCACGCCGGCCGAGATCGCCCGCCGCCTGAAGGAGAAGCTCGAGCTGTCCGAAACAAGGCTCGACGGCGCGGCCCTGCTATTGCTGCGCGAATTCCTCTCGCTGGAGCTGCCGCTTGCCGATGCTTCGGCCGCACTCGCCGGCTTTGCCGATGCCGCAGGCCTGAAGCTCGGGTCGGCACTTGGCCGCTTCGACGAACGCGTCGCAGCCCTTGCCAGCACCGGCGCCGACCTCGACCTGATCACCTACCGTGCCGCCTTCGGTCGGCCGCTGGATTATTACACCGGTCTCGTCTTCGAGGTGGTCATTGAAGGCAAGCCGGCCGTGCTTGCCGGCGGCGGCCGCTTCGACCGGCTGCTCACCCTGCTTGGCGCGGAAAGCCATATCCCGGCCGTCGGCTTCTCGCTGTGGCTGGATCGAATTGACGCCGAAAGGAGCGCGACATGACCATCACCATCGGTCTGCCCTCCAAGGGCCGCATGAAGGACGATGCCTCCGCCATCTTTGAAAAGGCCGGCATGAAGATCATCGCTGTCGGCAATGACCGCTCCTATCGCGGCCGCGTCGAAGGTTTCGACGATGTCGAGATTGCCTATCTCTCGGCCTCCGAGATCTCGCGCGAGATCGGCAATGGCACGGTCGATTTCGGCGTGACCGGCGAAGACCTGATCCGCGAAGGCCTGGCGGAAGCCGACGCCCGCGTCGAGATCGTAGCCCGCCTCGGCTTCGGCCATGCCGATGTCATCGTGGCCGTGCCCGAGATCTGGTACGACGTCGACACCATGGCCGATCTCGGCGATGTCGCCGCCGAATTCCGCACCCGTCATGGGCGCCGTCTGGCCATCGCCACCAAATACTGGCGCCTGACGCAACAGCATTTCTCGGGCAGTCACGGCATCCAGCTCTACCGCATCGTTGAAAGCCTAGGGGCGACCGAAGGCGCTCCCGCCGCTGGCCAGGCCGACATCATCGTCGACATCACCTCGACCGGTTCGACGCTGCGCGCCAATCACCTGAAGGTGTTGTCGGACGGCGTGATCCTGCGCTCCGAGGCCTGCCTTGTGCGCGCCCGAAAGCCGGAGCACGAGGGCAATCCCATGATCGGCCGCATCATCGAGGCGGTGCGCGGCGCACTCTGAGGGCCCCATGTCACACGCGAATGCGATTCCCGGATTGTATGCGCGGCACGCAGAAGCCTTTGATCGCATACGGGGCAAGAATGGCTTCGAGCGTCCCTGGCTGGATCGGCTTGTCGCGCCATTGCCTGAACATGCTCATGTGCTCGACATTGGATGCGGTTCCGGCGAGCCGATTGCGGCGGATCTGATTGGCCGGGGCTTTTTCGTCACCGGGCTCGACGTTTCCGAACCTCTCATACGTCTGTGTCGGGAGAGATTCCCGGGACACGACTGGCATGTCGGCGATATGCGGGATCTGTCTCTGGGGCGGACCTTCGAGGCGATCGTCGCCTGGCACAGCTTCTTCCACCTCACACCAGAGGCGCAGCGGACCATGTTTCCGCGATTTGCGTCGCATGCAGCGAGAGGCGGCGTGCTGATGTTCACATCAGGGCCGTCTGCCGGTGTGGCCATCGGCGAATTCGAAGGGGAGCCGCTCTACCATGCGAGCCTCGACCCTGCGGAGTATCGGTTCCTTCTGGCGGAAAGCGGCTTCGTCGTTTTGCAGCACGTGGTCGAAGACCCCGCATGCGGTGGTGCCACCGTCTGGCTGGCGCAAAAGACGTAATTCGGAAAGACACGACAGGGCTCTCGGAGCGATCCGGCGGCCTTTTGTTTCGTCCTGCCGTTGTGCATACTGTCTTGACGACAAGAGGGGACATACCTGTGACAATTCTAAGAACTGTTGTTGCATCTTTTTCGATATCACTGTTTTCAGCCTCGGTTTGGGCCGATGAGGCACCCAAACCAAAACTCGGTCCCGATGCCGTGCCGATCACATCGGATCACGCATATATCTCCAAGGCCGAAGCACCCGACTACTGGGCCATCTCGCCCTACTATATCCACCAGCAAACCTCTTCCGCCTGCTCGCTCGCGTCGGTTACGGTTGCAGTCAACACGCTGCGCGGACTGCCCGGGCGGTCAGAAGACACGCTCGTAACTCAGAACAACCTGCTGGAGGCCACCAAGGACGAGCGCTGGGCCGCTCAGGCCGCCGAAGATGGCGACGGCGTGACCTTTGTCGACTTGATCGAAGACACGACACAAAGCCTGAAGGCGTTCGACATCAAAGCAGACGTCAGATCGGCACAACCGGGCAAAGACCAGGCGGCAACGCTTGAGACCTTTCGGGCAATGCTTCTCGAGAATGAAGTCTCGGCCAAAGACATGGTCTTGATATATTTCAACCAGGGTGTCGTCACCGGCGACTGGGATGGACCGCATGTGTCGCCGATCGGCGCCTATGATGCCGCGACCGATCGGGTCCTGATCATGGATGTCGACCGCGAATGGTATGTTCCGTACTGGACAAAGACCGAAACCCTGTTCAATGCCCTGCAACGCCCCGCTCCGGCGGATCAAGGCGTGCTTGCCGGCGAGACAGGCGGGTGGGTGCATATCATCAGGCAATGAGCCGGAAGAGGCGCCGAAGGCAGGGACACCCAGTTTCTGAGGATGCGCCCCGCTCCAGCGCCTCACCGACACAGATACGGAAAAACCCGCCGGATCGCTCCGGCGGGTTTTTTTGCCTTGTAGGGCAGGGATATCAGGCGATAGCGGCAGTCGAACCGCGGCGGGCGTCGAGCGAGTAGGCTCCAGCGCCAACGATGGCGAGCGCGATGTAACCGCCGGCCAGCGTGATGTTCTTCATCATCATGATCTGGTTCAGCGTGTTGATCCAGCCGAGAGCGCCTTCCGGCCAGCCTTCGATGGCAACGGTGCCGGTGTGGAAGACGAGGCCGGTGAACACGCAGAACAGTGCGATGGTCCAGGCGGTGATCTTGGTCTGGAAGCCGACGAGGATGAAGAGGCCGGCGACGAGTTCAAAGAGGCCGGCGGCATAGGCGAGCAGGTCGGCGGCCGGGAGGCCGGCGCCCGAGATCATGCCGGCAGTGCCAGCGGGATCGGCAAGCTTGCCGAAGCCGGACATGATGAACATGAAGGAGAGAAGAATACGGACGAGAACGAGAAGTGCGTTATTGGTGGACGACATCGAAAGGCTCCATTTGGCGTTGATGCCTGAAACCCCTCTGATCGGGTGGTTTCAGTTCGTGGAGCCTAGATGCCTGCTTTTTTGTCGCAGGCATAGATGAACAGTTTTTGACTGATTGTTCACAAAAACGGAACGAACGGGACCTTGGGCATGTGTTCATGAACCCGCGTGAACCAGTCACGGGCCGCTGGAAGCTGGCTTGCCGGAATATCAGGCAGGCGTGACGGAGGCTGTCGTCGGCAACTGGAAGCGCGGGAAAATGAAGAGCCCGACCATGTTGCCACCGGCGTTGTCGAAACCGGAGGACTCGCCGATGCAGAAGACCGGCTGGCGGTGCTGCGACGCGGCGACGATGGTGGTCGAGTAGCAGAAGCGCGACGGCTGCGTGGCGGCCTGTTCGAACAGTCTGAGAATATGTCCGCGATCTGCCGGATCATAGCTGCGCATGACCGTCAGCAGTCCACATTCATGATTGTTGAGACCGTGTAGGGCACGCGCGTTCTCCCCCAGCTTCAGGAGGCCGTTCGTCAGGTCACCCGTCCAGTCTTCCAACAGGCCGAAGCGGCACGCATGCTGCCCCAGCACGCCGTCTCCTTCCTGCTCGCTCATCATGAAGGTGTTCGCAAGATCAGCATTCGCAATTTTGAACAAGGCGATCCCCAAGTCGATAGCCAGAACTGGCCCCAATTATCCAGCCCGGGAACTTGCTCCCGGAAGCCGACCCCTGTCCGGCCGAAACCGAAACCGCTGGCGAGCGGATGCCCGTTCACCAGGTTCTTCAAGCGGCCCGCCGGAACCGCAGACACCGCGCTCCCGTCATCCGGGAATCCACGATGTGAGTGCTTGAGACCTTTCAGTCGATCCGACCGGTCTTCAGACGTAGAACACCGCCGCGAGTTGCCCCATCGCCACGATGTATGCATGCCGGAGCGCAAGCTAAACCGGAATTTCAACCGTCTCCCACAAGAAAGCTGAAAAGGAAAAATCTTGCATGCACCGGAATTAACGGTTTCGATACCATGATTTATTTAGCATGAAAACGGCCCATGTCCCAAATTGGTGCAGGAACCGTCTCAATTCTGGGAACCTTGATATTGGAATAATATGATTTTCAGTGTGTTGGTAGATGTGTGTCTGTCGACGCGACGCACCACCAGTCCGGCGCCACGCAACTTTTGGTGTCATTCCGACCGCTGTCCATTGGTCCGTTGACGGGTGTGGTCTGGCCATCCTGGGGCATGCCGGAGCTTCATACGAAAAGGGAAACCCGAGCGCGGCCCTGTCGAAGACGGAACCGGATGGTCCAGATGAAACACCGACAAGGCAAACGCATTGCGCTGGTGGCGAACGCGAATAGAATCGGATCCCTGTTTCGGTTGTCGGGAGTGGTCTGGATGGATGCGACGCGGCGGGTCTTCATGCTGGCAGCTGGCATTTTCGCGACCGCGGTTGCCTGCGGCACCCTTGCCGCCCATGCCGAGCCGTCGAAGTCAGCAGACGAGCCGGCATGCCTCTATGCGGGCACCTATGGCTCGTCGTCTCTTTGTATCAGGCGTGACAGTTTCAACGCCGATCTCTGCCGTGTGATCGGCCATTTTTCTCAAGTGCATGACGTGCCACCTGCGTTTTTCGCTCGGCTGATCTGGCGGGAAAGCCTCTTCCGCCCTGAGGCGGTCAGTCGGAAGGGGGCGGAAGGAATCGCCCAGTTCATGCCCGGCACAGCGCGCATGCGCGGGATTGCCAACAGTTTCGACGTGCTTGAGGCACTCGATGCGTCTGCCGGCTATCTCGTGGAACTGAGGACTCGCTTCGGAAATTTCGGCTTCGCTGCCGCAGCCTACAACGCCGGCGAAAATGGGTTTTCACGATTCCTGTCCACCGAGCGCCTGCCCATCGAAACCCGGGATTACGTCTTTGCCATCACCGGCGCGACGGTCGAGATATGGCGCGATCAGCCGCCCGAAATCGCAGCGCCGACATTGGACGAAACCTTGAGCTTTCAGGACGCTTGCGTGGCTCTCGCGGACAAGCGCCGGATGAAGGAGCCAGTCTTTTCAGGCTCTGCAGATTGGGCGCCATGGGGCGTGCAATTGGCCGCGCATTTCCGCCCAGCCATCGTCAACCAGCTGTTCACGCGCGCCCTCAGCCGCCTGCCGGCGCCACTCAACGCCGAGCGCGCCCTCATCGTGCGCCAGCGCGGCGGCAATTTTGGCTACAGACCCCGCTATGCCGCAAGGATCGGCCGCGAAACCCGCCAGGAGGCGAACAAGCTCTGCGCCGAGATCAGGGCCGCGGGCGTGCCTTGCACGGTGCTCAGGAACTAGGATCATAGCGAAGATAAGCCCAGGTTCCCGGCCGAGACGATGCACAATAGAAAAAGGGCGACCCGAGGGCCGCCCTTCTGAAAGACTGAACCGGATGGTCCAGATGGTAAGACCCTGAGGTCTTACATCATGTCCATGCCGCCTGTTCAGCGCGCTTGACGCGCTGAACCACTTTGAGTGATGGGCGGCTTTTCTGAACCTGATGGTAAGACCCTGAGGTCTTACATCATGTCCATGCCGCCCATGCCGCCCATGCCGCCAGGCATGCCGCCGCCAGCAGATTCCTTCTTCGGAAGTTCGGCGATCATGGCTTCGGTGGTGATCAGCAGCGAAGCAACCGAAGCTGCGTTCTGCAGGGCGGTGCGAACGACCTTGACCGGGTCGACGATACCCATGGCGATCATGTCACCATATTCCGACGTCTGGGCGTTGTAGCCGAAGTTGTCGGTGTCGCCGTCGAGGATCTTGCCAACAACGATGGAAGCTTCGTCACCGGCATTGGTAGCAATCTGGCGAACCAGCGACTGCAGGGCCTTGCGCACGATGTTGATGCCGGCTTCCTGGTCGTCGTTTGCACCCTTGACGGTGATCTTCGTCGAGGAGCGCAGGAGTGCGGTACCGCCGCCGGGGACGATGCCTTCCTGAACGGCAGCGCGCGTTGCGTTCAGCGCGTCGTCGATGCGGTCCTTGCGTTCCTTGACTTCGATTTCCGTCGAGCCGCCAACGCGGATCACGGCAACGCCGCCAGCAAGCTTGGCAAGACGTTCCTGCAGCTTTTCGCGGTCGTAGTCAGAAGTGGTTTCTTCGATCTGAGCCTTGATCTGGGAAACGCGACCTTCGATGTCCGACTTCTGGCCGGCACCGTCGACGATCGTGGTGGTTTCCTTGGTGATCGAGATCTTCTTGGCGCGGCCGAGCATTTCGAGCGTAACCGACTCGAGCTTGATGCCGAGGTCTTCCGAGATGACAGTGCCGCCCGACAGGATGGCGATGTCTTCCAGCATGGCCTTGCGGCGATCGCCGAAGCCCGGAGCCTTGACGGCAGCGATCTTCAGGCCGCCACGCAGCTTGTTGACGACGAGCGTAGCAAGAGCTTCGCCTTCGACGTCTTCAGCGATGATCACGAGCGGCTTGCCGGTCTGAACGACGGCTTCGAGAACCGGCAGCATGGCCTGGAGGTTCGAGAGCTTCTTTTCGTGCAGAAGGATGTAGGCGTCGTCGAGATCGGCGACCATCTTTTCCGGGTTCGTCACGAAGTAGGGCGACAGGTAGCCGCGGTCGAACTGCATGCCTTCGACGACTTCGAGTTCGGTTTCAGCGGTCTTGGCTTCTTCGACGGTGATAACGCCTTCGTTGCCGACCTTCTGCATGGCTTCCGCGATGTCGCGGCCAACCTGCGTGTCGCCATTTGCCGAGATCGTGCCGACCTGTGCGACTTCTTCCGAAGTCGAGATCTTCTTGGCCTTGGCCTGGAGGTCCTTGACGACTTCTGCGACGGCCAGATCGATGCCGCGCTTCAGGTCCATCGGGTTCATGCCGGCTGCAACGGCCTTGTTGCCTTCGCGAACGATGGCCTGGGCAAGAACGGTTGCAGTCGTGGTGCCGTCACCGGCGATGTCGTTGGTCTTCGAAGCAACTTCGCGGACCATCTGGGCGCCCATGTTCTCGAACTTGTCTTCCAGTTCGATTTCCTTGGCGACCGATACGCCGTCCTTGGTGATGCGCGGCGCGCCGAAGGACTTGTCGATGATGACGTTGCGACCCTTCGGGCCGAGCGTTACCTTCACGGCGTCAGCGAGGATGTCGACGCCATGCAGCATCTTTTCGCGAGCGGTGCGGCCAAACTTGATTTCTTTAGCAGCCATTGTCAAAACTCCCGGGCATCTAGCCCATTGGTGAATTGTTAAAGAGGAAGACGGGTATCAGGCTAAGATCAGCCGATGACGCCCATGATGTCGGCTTCCTTCATGATCAGCAGGTCTTCGCCGTCGAGCTTGACCTCGGTGCCGGACCACTTGCCGAACAGGACGCGGTCGCCGACCTTGACGTCGAGAGCGATCTGCTTGCCGCTTTCGTCGCGGGCGCCAGGGCCAACAGCGACGATTTCGCCTTCAGCAGGCTTTTCCTTGGCAGTGTCAGGAATGATGATGCCGCCCTTGGTCTTTGCTTCGGACTCGACGCGCTTGACTACAACGCGGTCGTGCAGCGGACGGAAAGTTGTGCTTGCCATTGTCTAATCCCTCGATCAAATGACATTCGCGGACCGCAGAGAGGGTCCGCATCGATACTGTTAGCACTCGCTGTTGGTGAGTGCCAGCGAGGCTGAGATAAGAACAGCATGCGGATGAGTCAAGCCGGGTGTGCAAAAATCCGGTGCCTATCGTAAACGGCACCGGATGGCTTGTTTACCTTCAGAGAACCATGGTCTCGAAGGTGGCGAACTCGGCTTCTATCCCATATTGAACGAGAAATGCGGCAGGATCGAAGTCGTTCGCGGCATAAATTGCCGCCATCTCCTGTTTGGCCGCCAGAAGTGCATTGCGGCTTTCCCACTCGGCAATGGTGATTACGAAAACCTGGCCATCGCGTTCGGATGCGGCGACGCGGCTCATTTTGCAGTGCACATGTCTCTGCAGATGCCCGTCGATAAAGGCCAGACGTTCTGCGAAATCCGGCCAATGGGCAAGCGGGCAGGTGAAGCGGTCGATCCGAAGAACGGTCGACAGATCCGCATTGCGGAGTTCCAGTGGCGAAGGGGAAGGGGTGGTCATGATGCGCTCCGTATCTGTGTGAGAACTTGCGGTTTGATCGGGACGCAGGCATGGATAGGACCTCAACCTTCATTGAGGTCAAGGAATAAGTGTCGTGGCAGATCAAATGGCAGTTCAGAAGGCCGGAGCACCGGTTCTGCTCAGTGTTGGCGAGGTGGCACGCCGCGCCGGCGTCGCTGTCTCGGCGCTGCATTATTACGAGCGTGAAGGGCTGATCCATTCCCTGCGCAGTGGCGGAAACCAGCGGCGGTTTCCGCGCGGCGTGCTCCGCCGTGTCGCTGTCATCAAGGTTGCCCAGTCGCTCGGCCTGTCGCTCGCCGAAATCTCGACCGCCTTCTCGACCCTGCCGGATGATCGGCCGCCCTCGGTCCATGACTGGCGCCGGCTTTCGCAAATCTGGCGTGCCGACCTGGATCGCCGGATCATGCAGCTTCAAGGGCTGCGTGACAGGCTCGATGGCTGCATCGGCTGCGGATGCCTGTCCATGGAGGATTGTCCCTTGCGCAATGGCGGCGACCACATGGGCAAGTCCGGCGCGGGGGCGAGGCTTCTGGCCGATGACGCAACTGACAAAGGCGTTTGACAGGCCAATATGAATTTGACAGGTTTGAACCGTGGAGTGCGCGAAAGCTCCATGAGGCGCCATGCCGGAATTTCGCATCCGTCATTCTCAAAACAACGGACACCGAACATGGCACCCTTTGGCGCAATTTCCGCAGACAAACTCTTTCGCTTGTTGGGTTCATCCCAGTCCCCCTTCCTTGTCGATGTCAGTCTTGACGAAGATGTCGAGGCTGATCCCTTTCTCCTGCCGTCAGCTGTCCGCCGCGATCACCGGTTCGTCGACCGCTGGGCGGCCGAGATCAAATCGCCCTCCGTCGTGATCATCTGCCATAAAGGGCGAAAGCTCAGCGAAGGCGTGGCAGCCCATCTGCGCCTTCTGGGGCTCTCCGCTGAAGTCCTGGAAGGCGGAAACGTCGCCTGGGCGAAAGCGGGGCTTCCCCGCGTGCCGCTGGCCCGGCTCGCAAGTCATGGTGGCGGCACGCTTTGGGTCACCCGCAACCGGCCGAAGATCGACCGTATCGCCTGCCCATGGCTGATCCGCCGCTTCGTTGATCCCCTGGCGCGTTTCCTCTTTGTCTCGCCCTCGGAAGTGGAGGGCGTCGCCCAACGGTTCGACGCTGTCGCATTCGACATGGATGAAGGGTTCTGGAGCCACCGCGCCGAGCGCTGCACCTTTGATACGATGCTGACCGAATTCGGTCTTGAGACGCCCGCGCTGATGACCCTCGCACAGATAGTTCGCGGCGCCGATACGAACCGGCTGGACCTTGCGCCGGAGGCCGCCGGCCTGCTGGCGGTGTCGCTCGGGCTGTCGAGGCTCCATGCCAGCGACCTCGATCAACTGGAGCAGGGCCTGATTGTCTATGATGCCCTGTACCGTTGGGCGCGCGACGCCATGGACGAAAAGCACGACTGGGTCGCCCGCAGTTCGCGCAATGAGGTTGGGTGATGAGTATCGTGGTGGGAAATCCGGCCAGGATCACTGAAATCCGGCCGACATTCACCGAACTGGTCTCGGCCTTTGCCCGCATCGGCCTCATGTCCTTTGGCGGTCCAGCGGCCCAGATCGCGCTGATGCACCGGATCTGCGTCGAGGAAAAACGCTGGATCGATGAGGACAGGTACCTCCACGCCTTGAATTACTGCATGCTGCTTCCCGGTCCCGAAGCCCAACAGCTCGCGACCTATATCGGCTGGCTGTTGCACGGCGTGCGGGGCGGCATGGTCGCCGGCCTGCTCTTCGTCTTGCCGGGGCTCGCCGTCATCCTCGGTCTGTCCAGCCTCTATGCGCTCTATCAGGAGGCAAGCCTTGTCACGGGCCTGTTCTTCGGTCTGAAGGCGGCGGTCCTGGCGATCGTCGTTGAAGCCGTGGTCAGGATCGGCAGGCGGGCCTTGAAGAGCGGTTTCCACCGCGGCCTCGCGGCGGCCGCCTTCATCGCGCTTTTCTTTTTCTCCCTGCCGTTCCCGCTCGTCGTGCTCACGGCCGCCCTGATCGGCCTCATCCACGCTCGCGGCGCACCATCCGCAGCTGTCGAGATCTCCGAGGAAGTCCGCGCAAGGCCGCCACTGCTTGGTCAGTTGGCAACACTGCTGTTCTGGGTCGTCGTCTGGCTGGCGCCCCTGCCGCTGCTCTGGCTGCTTGTTCCGGAAACCGCACTTCCCGAGGTCCAGACGTTTTTCTCCAAGATGGCGCTTGTCACCTTCGGCGGCGCCTATGCCGTGCTTGCCTATGTTGCCCAGGTCGCGGTCGATCACTACGCCTGGCTCAAACCTGGCGAGATGCTGGACGGGCTGGCACTTGCCGAGACGACGCCTGGACCGCTGGTTCTGGTCCTCTCCTATGTCGGTTTCCTCGCCGGCTTCCGCCAGAGCGGCGCGCTCGATCCCTTGATCGGCGGGCTGCTCGGTGGCGTGATCGCCGCCTGGGCCACCTTCGTCCCGAGCTTCATCTGGATCTTTGCCGGCGCCCCCTATATCGAGCGCCTGCGCGGCAATCGCCTGCTGAGCGCCGCGCTTTCGGCCATCACCGCCGCCGTGGTCGGCGTCATTCTCAATCTTGCCGTCTGGTTCGCGCTGCATGTCGTCTTTACCAGGGTGGAGCCGGTCGATCTCGTCAGCCTGGCTCCGCTGACGCTCTCCGTCCCTCTGCCGGTCTGGTCGTCCCTGGATTGGCCGGCTCTGGTCATCGCCATGGCCGCCGCCGTCATGATCTTCCGCTTCCATCTCGGCATCGGCAAGACGCTGATCGCGGCCGGTCTACTCGGGCTTGCCGCACGTTTCCTGCTCTGATGGGGTACCCATCGATGGCTGCCAATTTCGGGTGTCGCGACGCTTGCCCCTTGCCTTGCCGCCCGTCCTTTGCCATGTCACCGGACACACATTCAGCAGTCAGGACAGACGATGACCCGCAGCATTACCACCCTCGGCGACGTGACCGACGCCTATGACGTCATTCTGTGCGACGTCTGGGGTGTCCTGCACAATGGCATCGATGCCTTTCCGCTGGCAGGTGAAGCGCTGACGGCCGCCCGTAAAAAGGGCCTGACAGTCGTGCTGATCACCAATTCGCCGAGGCCCGCCATCGGTGTCATCCCGCAGCTGCGCGCCATCGGCGTTCCCGACTCGGCCTATGACCGCATCGTCACATCAGGCGATGTCACCCGCACGTTGATCGCCGCCGGTCCGAAAAAGGTCTTCCTGCTCGGTCCCGAGCGCGACCTTCCGCTCTTCGACGGGCTCGATGTCGAGATCGTCTCGAAGGAAGAGGCCGATTGTGTGGTCTGCACCGGCTTCTTCGACGATGAGGTCGAGACGCCGGAAGATTACCGCGACATGCTCACCGACTTCGTTGCCCGCAAAGTGCCGCTGATCTGCGCCAACCCGGACCTGGTGGTCGAGCGCGGCCACCGCATCATCCCATGTGCGGGCGCGGTCGCCGCCTTCTACACAGAGCTTGGCGGCGAGACCCGCATCGCCGGCAAGCCGCATGCGCCGATCTACGCAGCGACACTGGCTGCGGCAAAGGAGGCCCGCGGAGACTTCGACAAGGCCCGCGTCCTCGCGATCGGCGACGGCATGCCGACCGATGTCAAGGGCGCCATCGATGCCGGGCTCGATCTCCTCTATATCTCCGGTGGCATTCATGCCGCCGACTACGCGACGAACAACGTGACCGACGAAACGAGGCTCCAGCTGTTCCTCGAACGGGAAAAGGTCGCGCCACAATTCTGGATGCACAGGCTGGCATGAGGCAGCGGCTCGGATGACCGTCTTTCACCGCAACGAGAAGAAGGAACCGCTGCCATCAGCCTTGCGCGGCGGTGTGGTGGCAATCGGTAATTTCGATGGCGTGCATCGCGGCCACCAGGCCGTGCTGAAGCGTGCGCTGGAGCGTGCAGAAGCACTCGGCGTGCCGGCCCTCGTGCTCACCTTCGAGCCGCATCCCCGCACCATCTTCAATCCCGACAAGCCGGTCTTTCGCCTGACGCCGCCGTCCCTGCGCGCCCGCATCCTGGAGGCCATGGGATTCCATTCGGTGATCGAATATCCCTTCGACAGGGAGTTTTCCCAGCGCTCTGCGGAAGACTTCGTCAAGTCGATCCTGGGCGACTGGCTGGGTGCGCGCGAAGTCGTGACCGGCTTCGACTTCCATTTCGGCAAGGGCAGGGAGGGCGGCCCGGCCTATCTCATGCAGGCTGGCAGCCGACACGGCTTCGGCGTCAGCCTTGTTGATGCCTTCCGCGACGAGGGGGCCGAAGTCATTTCCTCGAGCCGCATCCGGGGCCTGATCGCCACCGGTGATGTCGCCGAGGCCGCGGGGCTCCTGGGCTATCGCTTTACGGTCGAGGCCGAGGTGATGAAGGGGCAGCAACTCGGCCGCACCCTGGGCTTCCCCACCGCCAACATGCACCTGCCGCCGGAAGCGACGCTGCGCCCTGGAATTTATGCCGTCCGCTTCCGCCGTCCCGACGGGGTCATTCGCGATGGTGTCGCGAGCTTCGGCTATCGCCCCACCGTCACCAATAATGGTGACCCCTGGCTGGAAACCTTCGTTTTCGATTTCTCCGGCGATCTCTATGGCGAGGTCTGTTCCGTATCGCTCTTCGGCTTCCTGCGCGACGAGTGGAAGTTCGAAGGCCTCGATCCGCTCGTTGCCCAGATCCACAAGGATGTAGAGGAGGCGCAAGCGCTGCTTTCCGGCGTCACGCCCATCGGAACGCTCGACGCAGCCATCGCCTTTTGAGCAAGGCCGCTACATGTCGGCGATGTGAGTTGCCGATCCGCACAGCGTCACATATGCATGGAGATATGTAAGGGGCTCGCCACGGGCCTGACGTTGGAGACCGCCTTGACTGAATTCACGCCCCTGATGTCCTTTGCCGGCGGCCTGCTGATCGGGCTGTCTGCCCTTCTGCTGATGCTCACTTGGGGCCGGATCGCCGGCATGACTGCGATTGTGGGCGGCATCCTGCCCCCGCTCGGCGCCGACTGGTCCTGGAAGCTCGCCTTCCTCGCCGGCGCCATCCTCGCACCCTTCGCGCTGTCGCTCAGCGGATACGTTGTAGAATATGCAGTTCCCGTCTCCACCGCGGCCCTGGTGATCGGCGGGCTGATCGCCGGCATCGGCGTCACCTTCGGCTCCGGTTGCACCTCCGGACACGGCATTTGCGGCATGGCGCGCCTCTCGCGACGCTCGATTGCGGCGACGGTCACGTTTATGGCTTTTGCCGTTCTCACCGTCTTTCTCATTCGCCACGTCTTCGGGGTCACGATCTGATGCGCTTCCTCATTGTCTTTCTGATCGGTGCCCTTTTCGGAACCGGCATTGCCCTTTCCGGCATGGCAAACCCGGCCAAGGTCCTGAACTTTTTCGATCTCGCCGGCAGCTTCGACCCCAGCCTCGCCTTTGTCATGGCCGGTGCGCTGTCGGTCGCCGCTCCGGGCTACGCACTGCTCTTCCGTATCCGGCAGAAGCCGCTCTTCGACCAGAGCTTTCGCCTGCCAGGAGCGAGCGCCATCGATGCAAGGCTGATCGGCGGCTCAGCAATCTTCGGAATCGGTTGGGGCATTGCCGGCTTCTGTCCCGGCGCCTCGATCCCAGCGCTCGGCCTCGGTCACACCTCGGCGGCGATCTTCGTTGCGGCCCTGCTTCTCGGCATTCTGATCGCCCGAAGGCTCGCCAGGGCAGACTTCTTTGCCGACCTTGCCCGGTCAGGCTGAGCAATGGCGGTGTCCACGCCGCCGATGCCGGCTTGACGCCTTGTCCGCATTGCCGCCTAGTGCGGCCAGCAAATCATCAGAGACAGCCCGAAAGGCACCCCATGGCCATGACGCCGCGCAGACCCGTGAACCCGAAGGATGCCGCGGAAGCCCTGTTCCGCCCCGCGAAGAAGCCGGCAGCCCCGGTCGTCGAGCGCCGCGCAGCACCCGATGTCAAGGAACTGGTCTCGATCAAGCTCGACAGTGCGGTGATCGAGCATTTCCAGAAGGACGGCCCCGGCTGGCAGGATCGCATCAACGACGCCCTTCGCGCGGTCGTCGAGAGGGATGGTGGCGAATAAAGCCGGCAGATTGGGTCAGTCGCGATCAGTCGGTGGCCATTGCCGTGAGGCATGGACGATCGCGAGGATGGCGAGCTTGCCGTTAGTCACCTCATAGATGAGGCGATAGCTGGGATGCGGCAGAAGCTCGCGAGTGCCAGGGACCAGGCCGATTTTACCCGAATGGGGAAACTGACCAAGCTGAATGACCGCCTGTTCGAACGTATTGTCGATGGCCAGTGCGGCAACCGGATTTTTTTCCACGATGTATTCGAAGATGGAAGCGCGGTCATGAATGGCCTGGCGCGTCCATCGAACGATCATAAGCGGCTCGCTTTGAGAGCGCGCTCCCGTCGCTCAGCAAACATCCGTTCGGCATCGTCTGCCGCTATGAACTCTCCGGCAGCCACGTCGTCGCGACCACGCGCGACTTTGGCCTCCATAAACTGACGATAGCCGCTATCGACCTTCTGCCGCTCGACATAGTCCTGTACCATCTCCCGCAGGACTTCGCTTTCTGACGTCTGTGCGGACGTGACCGCTGCGGCAAAATCATCGGCGAGCTTGGCGTCGAGGTCGACCTTTAGCTGCGCTTTGCGTGTCATGCCGTCTCCGCCCTGATCTTGAATGGCCCGCAGACATGGGGTGATGAAGACAGTCTAAGCATGTCCCGCCTGCCTGTCCATCTCGCCCATCTTGCCCCTTCCTTTTGGCGCGAAAAACCCCTAAAGAACGCGGCCATGACGTATCTTTCGGCGGCCCGGATCATTCGAATTATTGGCCCGGCCCTCCCGGCGGCTTGATGAGCTGCGGGAAGGTCCGGGTTTTTGGCGTTGGGTTTCAAGCCCCGCGCCCGCTTGCCGCCAATCCATGACATAATTCCGCGACCGCTTGAGGTCGCCCCATCCGATGGCTGATCCATGACCGATACCCCTGAAAAGATCGACTACTCCAAGACCCTCTTTCTGCCCGAGACCGAATTTCCGATGCGCGCCGGCCTTCCCCAGAAGGAGCCGGAAATGGCGGCGAAGTGGAAAGAGATGGGTCTCTACAAGCGCCTGCGCGCATCTGCCGCCGGCCGCGAAAAATTCGTCCTGCATGACGGCCCGCCCTATGCCAACGGCAACATCCATATCGGCCATGCGCTGAACAAGGTGCTGAAGGACGTCATCACCCGCTCTTTCCAGATGCGTGGTTTTGACTCGAACTACGTGCCTGGCTGGGATTGCCATGGTCTTCCGATCGAATGGAAGATCGAGGAAAAATATCGCGAGAAGGGCAAGGACAAGAACGAGGTCCCGGTCAACGAATTCCGCAAGGAATGCCGTGAGTTCGCGCAAGGCTGGATCAACATCCAGTCGGACGAATTCCGCCGTCTCGGCATTGAGGGCGATTTCGACAATCCCTACACCACCATGGCCTTCCACGCGGAAGCCCGCATTGCCGGCGAACTCTTGAAGATCGCCATGTCCGGCCAGCTTTATCGCGGCTCCAAGCCGATCATGTGGTCGGTCGTCGAGCGCACCGCGCTCGCCGAAGCCGAAGTGGAATATGCCGAGGTCGAGAGCGACACGATCTGGGTGAAGTTCCCGATTGTTGAGGGCGCCTCGGATCTGAAGTCGGCCTCCGTCGTCATCTGGACCACCACGCCCTGGACCATCCCGGGCAACCGCGCGATCTCCTATTCCTCGAAGATCGAATACGGC
Source organism: Peteryoungia algae (assembly GCF_030369675.1). NCBI lineage: Bacteria > Pseudomonadati > Pseudomonadota > Alphaproteobacteria > Hyphomicrobiales > Rhizobiaceae > Peteryoungia > Peteryoungia algae. The sequence continues at coordinate 4,188,769 of NZ_CP128477.1, forward strand.
CTTTACGAGATCACCGAAGCCACCAATGATTTCGGCCCGCAGCCGGGCGAAAAGCTCATCTTCGCCAAGCGCCTCGCCGAAGATGCAGCAGCCAAGGCCAAGGTGACCTTTAACCTCGTTCGTGACGTGACCGGTGCCGAGCTCGCAGCCATCACCTGCGCCCACCCGCTGGCCGACCTCGGCTACACCTTCGCCGTCCCGCTGCTCGACGGCGACCATGTCACCGATGACGCCGGTACCGGTTTCGTCCACACGGCCCCGTCGCACGGCCGCGAAGACTTTGAAGCCTGGATGGCAAATGTCCGCGCGCTCGAAGCCCGGGGCATCGATACGAAAATCCCGTTCCCGGTCGACGATGCCGGCTTCTACACCGAAGACGCCCCCGGTTTCGGCCCGTCCGCCGAAGGCGGTGCCGCTCGCGTGCTCGACGACAACGGCAAGAAGGGCGACGCCAACAAGCGCGTCATGGACGCTCTCATCAAGGCGAACAACCTCTTTGCCCGTGGCCGCATCAAGCATGAATATCCGCATTCCTGGCGCTCCAAGAAGCCGGTCATCTTCCGCAACACGCCGCAGTGGTTCGTCTACATGGACAAGGACCTCGCCGACGGCACGACGCTGCGCACCCGCGCACTCTCGGCCATCGACCAGACCCGCTTTGTCCCCGCTGGTGGCCAGAACCGCCTGCGCGCCATGATCGAGCAGCGCCCGGATTGGGTTCTCTCGCGCCAGCGCGCCTGGGGCGTGCCGATCTGCGTCTTCGCCGATGCCGAAGGCAATGTGTTGCAGGACGAAAAGGTCAATGCCCGCATCCTCGAAGCTTTCGAGAAGGAAGGCGCAGACGCCTGGTTCGCCGAAGGCGCCAAGGAACGCTTCCTGGCCGGCGAGCATGACGGCGACACCTGGCAGATGGTGTCAGACATTCTCGACGTCTGGTTCGATTCAGGTTCGACCCACACCTTCACCCTGGAAGACCGCCCCGACCTGAAATGGCCGGCAGACGTCTATCTCGAAGGCTCCGACCAGCATCGCGGATGGTTCCATTCCTCGCTGCTCGAAAGCTGCGCCACCCGTGGTCGCGCGCCCTACAATGCCGTGGTCACCCACGGATTTACGATGGCCGAAGACGGTCGCAAGATGTCGAAGTCGCTCGGCAATACCGTCACGCCGCAGGAAGTGATGAGCCAGTCGGGTGCCGACATCCTGCGTCTCTGGGTGATGAACACCGACTACTGGGAAGACCAGCGCCTCGGCAAGACGATCATCCAGACCAATATCGACAGCTACCGCAAGATCCGCAACACGGTTCGCTGGATGCTCGGCACGCTCGCCCATGACCATGGCGACGAGATCGCCTATGCGGACCTGCCGGAACTCGAAAAGCTGATGCTGCACCGTCTGGCCGAACTCGACCAGCTCGTGCGCAAGGGCTACGACGAATTCGACTTCAAACGCATCGTCCGCGCTCTCTCGGATTTTGCCAATGTCGAGCTCTCGGCCTTCTACTTCGATATCCGCAAGGATGCGCTCTATTGCGACGCCCCGTCGAGCCTGAAGCGCCGTTCGGCCCTCTTTGTCATCCGCAAGCTCTTCGATTGCCTCGTTCTGTGGTTCGCGCCGATGATGCCCTTCACCACGGAAGAGGCATGGCTCTCGCGGGATCCGAAGGCCGAGTCGGTTCATCTGGAACAGTTCCCGGTGATCCCGGCCGACTGGTCGAACGAGGCGGTGGCCGAGAAGTGGAAAAAGGTCCGCACGGTGCGCCGTGCCGTGACGGGCGCACTGGAGATCGAACGCAAGGAAAAGCGCATCGGCTCCTCGCTGGAAGCGGCCCCGGTCGTTCACGTCGGCGATGCGGATCTTCTGAAGGCCCTCGACGGCCTCGACTTTGCCGAAATCTGCATCACCTCGGACATCTCCGTTGTCTCGGGTGAAGGCCCCAATGAAGCCTTCCGTCTGGACGATGGCACCAGGGTCGCCGTCGAACCGAAGCTCGCCGAAGGCACGAAATGCGCCCGCTCATGGAAGATCACCAGGGATGTCGGCTCCGATGCCGACTATCCCGATGTTTCGGCCCGTGACGCCCAGGCTCTGCGCGAGCTTGCAGCGCGCGGATAAGGAAATATGACCGGATGATTTGCGCTTTTGCGGGTCATCCGGTAAAACTGCCTGAAATTGGCCGAATTCGACCGGCAGGGCTGGTGGAATGTATTCGGCACGACTGATGTAACTGCGGCGAGGCTGGTAGGCATTCATGAATTCGGCATATCTGTTCAGAGTTGGCCTCGGTCTGGTTGGCCTTGTTGGCCTGACGTCGGGTCTCTCCGGCTGCGTCGGCAGCCCGACCTATGGCACGGACAAGACGGCGATGGAGCAGCTGGTGGATGACGTCGGCTCGGCCGTGTCGATCGCGCCGCGCGAAGCCGCCAACAAGGGTACCAAATACAATCCGCGTCCTGACCTCGTCCTGCCGCCGGGCGGCGCCCAGACGGCCGGGCTCGTCGCGCCGCAACAGTCGGTTGCCAGCCGCGAAAACAATCCCGAATGGGTGGAATCGCCGGAAGAGGCGCGTGAGCGTCTCGTGGCCGAAGCCGACGCCAATGCCGGCAATCCGCGTTACCGCTCTCCACTGCTCGCTGGCTATGGCACGGCCGGCACGATGACCGAGACGCAGAAGTGGCAGGCCTTCCGTGACGCCCGTCAGCTTCAGAAGGGCGCCTATCTCGACCAGCGTCGCCTTCTTTCCGATCCGCCGGCCGAATATCGCCAGACGCAGGAAGCCGCACTGGTCGATCTCGGCGAGCCGGAACAGAAGAAGGAAAAGCGCCGCAAGAAGGAAGCCAAGGCTGCCCAGCAGAACAGCTCCTGGTGGATGCCTTTCCAATAAGCGCCTTTCGATCGTGAATTTTCCAGGGCAGGGCGGAAACGACCTGCCCTTTTGCTTGAGGTCTTGTCCATGCCCTTCTCCATCCGTCCTGCCACACCTGAGGACGCCGCCACCATTCTCGGCTTCATTACCGAACTCGCCATCTATGAAAAGGCGGGGCATGAGGTGGAGGCGGCCACGGAGACGATCCGCGCCTCGATCTTCGGCGAGGGGTCTGTGACCGAGGCGGTGATCCTGGAGGCCGATGGTCAGCCTGCGGGATTTGCGGTCTGGTTTCACAGCTATTCCACCTGGCAGGCGAGGAACGGCCTCTATCTGGAGGATCTCTATGTCTCGCCGGATTATCGCGGCTCGGGTGCCGGCAAGCTGCTTTTGAAACATCTCGCGCGCATTGCGGTGGAACGGGGTTGCGGTCGCTTCGAATGGAGCGTGCTCGACTGGAACGAGCCGGCGATCCGCGTCTATGACGCTGTTGGTGCCGAACCGCAGACGGAATGGATCCGCTACCGGCTGGCCGGCCGGAAGCTCGAGGATTTCGCCGCCGCCGAGTGAGGCCGTCGCGCCTGCCTCATTCCTCGTTTTCGACCGTGCGCGCAACCAGTGCCATGTGCATGGCCTGCAAGGCGGGAGCGATGAAGGAAATCCACAGCAGCGCCATGTCGCGCTCGGCATGGTCATCCCGTGAAAATACGAAGATCAGGCCGATCAGAGCGAGCATCAGCACGGGGGCCGCGGCGATAGCGATCAGCCGTGGTGCGCGCCAGTTGACGGTACCGGTCGTCGACCACTGCATCGGCAAGCGGTCTGCGCCGGGTGCAACATTGCGATAAGCCCAGAACGCAATGCCAGCCATGCCGGCAATCGACAAGGTGAGCGCAACAAAGATCATCAGTCTCTCCTGTCCTGGAAGAAGCCCCGGAGCATGTCGGCAGCCTCGCTCTCGCGAATGCCGGAATAGACTTCAGGAACGTGGTGGCAGGTCGGTTGTCGGTAGAAGCGCACGCCGTTTTCCACCGCCCCGCCTTTGGCGTCTGCGGCAGCATAATAGAGTCGCCGCATCCGGGCAAAGGAGATTGCCGCAGCGCACATCGTGCAAGGCTCAAGCGTGACGTAGAGATCGGCCTCGACGAGCCTTTCGTCGCCTAGGATTGCAGCCGCACGGCGGATGGCGAGAATTTCGGCATGGGCGGTCACATCGTTCAGCGCCCGCGTCTCGTTGCCGGCCCGTCCGATGATCCGGCCGTCGCGCACGACCACGGCGCCGATCGGAACCTCACCGCGCTCGCCGGCGGCGCGAGCCTCCTCGAAGGCTGCCTCCATGAAGCCGTTTGTCTTCCCCATGCACGAACTTTCCACTTAACCCGAGCCGCGCGACCTGATACGACAGCCCAAACCACAGGCAAACAGCAAATGACATTCAAAGACAAGTCCAAGCGTCCGGCGGGCAAGCCCTCCGACCGCAGCGGCAAGCCGCAAACCAGAAAACCGTCCGCAGCCTCCGCAGACAAGCCCGCGTCGAAGCCCGTTCGTGCGCCACGCACCGAGGCAGCGGCCGGCGACGACACCATGAAGCCCGAGCGCATTTCCAAGCTGCTCGCCCGCGCCGGTGTTGCATCCCGTCGTGACATAGAGCGCATGATCATGGAAGGCCGCGTGGCCGTGAACGGCAAGGTGCTCGAAACCCCCGTGCTCAACGCGACGCTGGCCGACAAGATCGAGGTCGATGGCCAGCCGATCCGCGGCATCGAACGCACGCGCCTCTGGCTCTATCACAAGCCGGCCGGCCTGGTGACGACCAATGCCGATCCGGAAGGCCGCTCGACGGTTTTCGAGAACCTGCCGGAAGAACTGCCACGTGTGATGTCCATCGGCCGTCTCGACATCAACACCGAGGGCCTGCTGCTGCTCACCAATGACGGCGGCCTCGCCCGCGTCCTGGAATTGCCGACCACCGGCTGGCTGCGCCGTTACCGCGTGCGTGCCTATGGCGAAGTCGACCAGCCGGCGCTTGATGCGCTGAAGGAAGGCATTGCCGTCGACGGCGTGCTCTACGGCGCGATCGATGCAACGCTCGACCGCAAGCAGGGCCACAATGTCTGGATCACCATGGGTCTGCGCGAAGGCAAGAACCGCGAGATCAAGAACGTGCTCGGCGCGCTTGGCCTCGAGGTCAATCGCCTGATCCGTGTCTCCTACGGTCCCTTCCAGCTCGGCGACCTGCCGGAAGGCAAGGTCCAGGAAGTGCGTGGCCGCATGCTGCGCGATCAGCTCGGACCCCGCCTGATCGAGGAATCCAAGGCCAATTTCGACGCCCCGATCTATGCCCATGGCGTCGAGACCGACGAAGAGGATGCACCCGCTGCGCCGGCCAAGAAGCCTGGCCGCGAGGCAAAGCCGGAATGGAGCCGTGAAGAGCGCCCGGCAGACAAGAAGCGTGCTGCGCCGAAGGACTGGTCCGACAAGGGCGACCGCCGCGAGCGTGCGCTTGGGCGCCTCGACACCCGTCGTGACGATGGCAAGCCCGGCGACAAGTTTGCCGACAAGCCTAAGCGCCCGGCGGGTAACACGAAGAGCCGCACCGCCAATGTCTGGATGGCGCCCGGCGCCCGTCCGCTCGGCGAAAAGGCTGCCGCAGCGGCCGCCCGTCGCAAGCCCGATCCGCGCGGTCCCAAGCCCACAGAGCGCTTTGACGACCGGCCAACCTCGACCGTCCAGATCACCCGTGCCCGGGACGAGGAAGGCGACTGGATCCGCGCTGACGGTCCGGACCAGAAGCCCGGTGGTCGGGATGGCGGTCGCGATGGCGGCCGTGGTGGAAAGCCCGGTGGCTTCGGTGCCCGTCCGCCCCGTCGTGACGGTGACGATCGTGCGCCACGTCGCGAGGGTTCCGATCGTGGCCCCAAGCGTGATTTCGGTGATCGTGCCGAGCGCGCCCCGCGCCGGGAAGGCGACGACCGTGGTCCGCGCAAGGACTTCGGCGACCGCGGCCCCCGCAAGGATTTCGGCGATCGCGGTCCTCGCAAGCCCTTCGGCGACAAGCCGGATCGTCCGCGCACGGAACGGTTCACACCGGATCGCGCCCGTGATGACAGGCCCCGTGACGCCAGACCCCGTGATGAACACCCCCGGGGCGAGCGTCCGGCCGGCGACAGGCCTTTCGGTGACAAGCCGCGCGGCGCGAGACCCGCGGGCGACCGCTCCTTCGGCGACAAGCCTGCAGGCAAGTCGTTCGGCAAGCCGGCGGGCAAGCCCTCAGGCAAACCGGCCGGCAAGAGCTTTGGCGGCAAGCCCGGTGGTGGAAAAAGCTTCGGCGGCAAGCCGGGTGGACGCCCGGCCGGTGGCCCACGCTCCGGCGGCCCGGGTGGCAAACCCACCGGCGGCAGCCGCGGTGCCCCGAAGGGCAAGAGGTAAGCCGGCATGCGTATCGTCGGCGGTGAATTTCGTGGCCGCACGCTGGCTACGCCGAAGTCCAACGACATCCGGCCGACGGTAGACCGGACGCGCGAAAGCCTGTTCAATATCCTCGCGCACGCCCATCCGGGCGTGCTCGACGGCACCCGGATCCTCGATCTCTTTGCCGGAACCGGTGCCGTCGGCATCGAAGCCCTGTCGCGGGGCTGCAAGTCCGCACTCTTCGTCGAAAACAGCGTCGAGGGCCGCGGCCTGCTCTGGGAAAACATCGATGCCTTCGGCCTGCATGGCCGCGCCCGCATGCTGCGACGCGATGCCACCGATCTCGGCCCTGCCAACAACATCGAGCCCTTCGAACTGGTCTTCGCCGATCCGCCCTATGGCAAGGGTCTCGGTGAAAAAGCGCTGCTTTCGGCTCATCAGGGCGGCTGGCTGGCAAAGAACGCGCTCGTCATTCTCGAAGAGCGGGGCGACGTGCAGGTCTCCGCCGATCCGGTCTTCGCCTTCATCGAGGAGCGCGTGTTCGGTGACACGAAAATGTACTTCTTTTCCTATAGGCCGTCCTGATCCCCGTCCTGAAAGAAAAGGCTTGGCTCATGGATCTCGTCGCTGAAACGCCCATCCCGTCGAATGCCGTGAAGGCCGATCCGACCATCGGCCTGGCACTCGGGGCAGGGGGCGCACGCGGCTTTGCCCATATTCCGGTTCTTGAGGTCTTCGACGAACTCGGCATCAAGCCGGCCCTGATTGCGGGCTCGTCCATGGGGGCGATCATCGGCGCCGGTTATGCCGCCGGCATGAGTGGCCGCGATATCAGGGACTACACGCTGGAACTGGCCGACAACAGAGGCCTCGTCCTCAACCGCTTCTGGAGCCTGCGCCCGGCCAGCGTCCGCGCGCTTGGCGGTTTTCGCCTCGGCCAGTTCAATTTGCCGCGCCTGCTGCGCGCCTTCCTGCCGCCCGAGATCCCCGAAAATTTCGCAGACCTTAAGCTCCCCGTCACGATCATCGCCACGGACTATTACGGGCAATGCGAGATGGTACGCAGCGAGGGTGATCTTTACGAGGCGCTCTCTGCCTCCGCTGCAATTCCGGCGCTTTTTGCGCCCGTTACCATTGACGGCCGGCTGATGATCGACGGCGGCATCTTCAATCCGGTGCCCTACGATCACCTCGTCGGCAAGGTGGACATCATGCTGGCCGTCGACGTGATCGGTGCGCCGGAGGGCGATGGTTCGCGGATGCCCAACCGCATCGACAGCCTTTTCGGCGCCTCGCAGCTGATGATGCAGTCGCACATTGCCCTGAAGATGAAGATTTGCCAGCCGGACATCTACATCCGCCCGGAGATCAACAGCTACAAGGTCCTCGACTTCTTCAAGGCGCGCCAGATCCTCGAAATCTGCGATCGGCTGAAGGAACCCCTGAAGCGGGATCTCGCCGCCCGTATCGAGGACTTCGTCCGCCGGTGATCGATCAGGCGGCGGGCGCTTCCGTCGAGGTTTCGACGGCGTGGACCGGCTTCTTCGGCTTGATGAGCGGTTCGGGCTTGACCGGTCGCTTGTGTATCAGTTCCCGGCCCGCGAGAATGCCCTCCTGGGCCTGCAGCCGCAGCCGTTCGTCGTCGCGGCGCCTGATGTCCTCGCCGACCTCGTAGGCTTCGTCCTCCGTCGCGCCGAGCCCTTCCAGCGTGCGGCGTCCGAAGAGAAGACCGGACTCGAAGGTTTCCCGCAGTTCATATTCCACGTCTCGGGCCCTGAGTTCCAGGCTGTGGATGCGATCATAGGAGCGCACGAAGAGACGTACATCCGGATATTCGGAGCGGATGAGATCGACGATTTTGTCGGTGATATCCTTCCTGTGCGTGCACACAGCGACGATCTTGGCTTTCTCGATGCCGGCGGCCCGCAACATGTCGAGGCGCGTGCCATCGCCGAAATAGATCCGGAAACCGAAGGTTGCCGCCTGGCGCACGCGATCCGGGCTGTCGTCGAGAATGGTAACGTCACGTCCACTGGCGAGCAGGATTTGCGCCGCGACCTGCCCAAAGCGGGAAAACCCGACCATCAGTACGTCGGAGCCTGCCCCTTCAAAGTCCTCATCCATCTCTTCCTTTTCGCCAGCCTCCCGCGCCAGGAGCCGTTGGCCGATCAGCGCGGTGAGCGGCGTAAGCGCCATGGACAGGGTGACGATGGAAATGAGCAGGGACGACTGTGCGCCCGAGAACAGGCCCGCAGCCGCAGCCGTGGTGAACAAGACAAAGCCGAACTCGCCACCTTGCGGCAGGAGCACGGCGATCCGGATTGCATCGCTGCGCGAAGAGCCGGAGACCCGACAGATGCTGAAGATGATCAGAGCCTTGACGGCCATCAGCACCGGCACGGCAATGGCGATCAGGGCCACATTGTCGATGATGACCTCGAGTTCCATCGACAAGCCGACGGCGATGAAGAAGAGCGCAAGCAGGAGCCCGCGGAAAGGCTCGATATCCGCCTCAAGCTCGTGGCGATAGGAAGACTCCGCCAGCATGACGCCGGCAAGGAAAGCGCCCATGGCCATGGACAGGCCGGCCGCCTGCAGCAGATAGGCCGATCCCAGCACGACAAAGAGGGCAGCGGCGATCATTGCCTCCCGAGCCCCGGTGCGGCCGATGATCTGAAACATCGGCGTCAGCAGATATCGCCCGGCAAAGATCATCCCGATCACCGCAGCCAAGGCAATCCCGACTTCGATGAGGGGAGAATGCTGCGCTTCGCCACCCTGCAGGCCAAGCACCGAAACCATGGCGAGGAGGGGTACGATGGCGAGATCCTGGAAGAGCAGGATCGAGAAGGAGCGCTGTCCGTAGCGGCTGTTCATGTCGCCGTAGTCATCCAGCAACTGCAGCGCAAAGGCGGTGGAAGACAGTGCCAGACCGAAGCCGGCGACCAGTGCCCCGCGCCAGTCGAGCAGGCCCGCCCCATAGACCAGCAGCGTCAAGACGAGACCGGAAAGCACAACCTGACTGCTGCCAAGCCCGAATATGTCGCGCCGCATGTGCCACAACCGGCTGGGCTTGAGTTCCAGTCCGATGATGAAGAGCAGAAGCACGACGCCAAGTTCGGCGACCGCCAGGATTTCCCCCGAACCACCGATCAGGTGCAGGATGGGGCCGATGACCACGCCGGCCGCGAGATAGCCGAGCACCGTTCCGAGCCCTAGCTTGCGGAAGATCGGGGCTGCGATGACCGCCCCTCCGAGAAGAAGCAGGGGTTGGGCGAACAGTGCTTCGGTTGCGCTGGCCAAGGGTAATCTCCTCGTTTTCCGGGATCGAACGGACTGGAATGGAACCTATGCCGGGCAAGTGAACGGAAAAGCCCGAACCGCCCTTGATGCCCCTTCTAAGGCACAATAAATGGAGCGGGAAGGAAAGGCCAACCCATGCCCAATCAAATCGATTCCGCCAATCTCCTAGAACGCGCCGAACAGCTTGTCGACCTCGCCATGAAGGCGGGTGCAGACAAGGCGGATGCTGTGGTCGTGCGTTCCCGCTCCAAGGGAGTCAGCGTTCGCCTTGGCAAGGTCGAGTCGACCGAGGCCTCCGAGAGCGACGACTTTTCGCTCCGCGTCTTCATCGGCCGTCAGGTGGCGTCCGTGTCGGCCAATCCCGGCTTTGATCTCACGGCGCTCGCCGAGCGCGCCGTCGCCATGGCCAAGGTCTCGCCCGAGGATCCCTTCGCCGGCCTCGCCGACGAGAGTGACATCGCCCGAGACATCCCCGACCTGCAACTCTTCGACGATATGGACGTATCGAGCGACCAGCTGCGCGAGAGCGCGCTCGCCATGGAAGACGTGGCCCGCTCGGTCGACGGTGTCAGCAACTCGCTTGGCGCTGGCGCCTCCGCTGGCATGGGTGGCCTGGTTCTCGTCACATCCCACGGTTTCTCCGGCAGCTATGCAGGTTCGCGTTTCTCACGCTCCGTCGGCGTCATTGCAGGCGAAGGCACCAGGATGGAGCGCGACCACGATTTCGACAGCCGCCTCTATTTCGCCGAACTCGACAGCCCGGAAGAAATCGGTCGCCGTGCCGCCGAGCGGGCCATCCGTCGCTTGAATCCGCGTCAGGTCCCGACGGCCTCCAATCTGACCGTCGTCTTCGACCCGCGCGTCGCCCGCGGTTTCGTCGGCACGATTGCCGGTGCGATCAATGGCGCCTCGGTCGCCCGCAAGACCTCCTTCCTGCGCGACAAGATGGGCCAGCAGGTTTTGAAGGCTGGTCTCAACATCACCGATAATCCGCTGAAGGTTCGTGGTTCTTCGTCGCGCCCCTTCGACGGCGAGGGCGTCTCCGGCAAGCCACTCACGATGATCGAGGACGGCGTGCTCAAGCACTGGTTCTTATCCTCGTCTGCCGCACGCGAACTCGGCCTCAAGACCAATGGTCGCGGCGTGCGCGGTGGGACATCGGTGTCTCCGTCCTCCACCAATCTGGCGCTGGAGCCCGGTGACATCTCACCGGAAGAATTGATCCGCAACGTGGGCACGGGCCTCTACATCACCGACATGATCGGCCAGGGCGTCGACATGATAACGGGCGAATACAGCCGCGGCGCGAGCGGTTTCTGGATCGAGAATGGCGAGTTGGCCTATCCGGTGTCGGAGATCACCATTGCGTCCAACCTCAAGGACATGTTCATGCGGATTACGGTGGCCAACGACATCGACCGCAAGTTTGGCGTGGCTGCTCCCACGCTCGCCATCGAGGGCATGACCCTTGCCGGACTCTGAAGAAAAACGATCGGACCCGGCCCAGCCGCGTTTCGACTGGCTGGCGGATCTTGCCCTGATTACAGACGCCGCCCGGGAGGCCGGCAAGGTGGCGCTTGCCTATTTCGGCCAGTCACCCGAGGTCTGGTGGAAGAATGAGGGCCGTTCGCCGGTCAGTGCGGCCGACTACGCCGCCAATCGTGTTCTGGAAGAGATTCTCCGCCACGCACGGCCGCACTACGGCTGGCTCTCCGAGGAAACGGATGACGACCCGGCGCGTCTCTCATGCGACACGCTCTTCGTCATCGACCCGATCGACGGCACCCGCGCCTTCCTCGCCGGCAAGGATACCTGGTGCGTGTCGGTGGCCGTCGTCCACAAGGGAAAGCCCGTCGCCGGAATTCTGGTCGCGCCGTCGCTCGGGGAAGAATTCACAGCCGCGATCGATGAACCCGCTCGCCGCAACGGCCAGGATATCGCCGTCTCGACGGTCGGCATCGAGGATAGCATCAAGATCGCCTCCGCCCAGGACATGGTCGCGACTTTCAGCCCGATCTTGCGACCCCGCATCGAACGGGTGGATCACATCCCCTCGCTCGCCTATCGGCTGGCTCTCGTGGCCGATGGACGCATCGACGCGACGCTGGTCAAGAAGAGCTCGCATGACTGGGATCTCGCGGCAGCCGATCTCATTCTGGCCCGCGCTGGAGGATCGATCACCGATCTCGAAGGACAATCACTCGTATACAACAGGCAAGACGTGACGCATCCGGTGCTCTGTGCAGCATCGGCGGACATTCTTCCGGCATTGCTGAAGAACATCTCCCGAATTCCCCGGAGTTGACCTTTGGGGCGAAATCGCGCAGATGGGTGGCAACTACTTATGAATGGGACAAGGCCAAAAACATGACTGAAACCAACGAAAACAAGCAGCTTCTCCATCTGGTTTTTGGCGGTGAACTGTCGAACCTTGAGGAAGTGCAGTTCCGCGATCTGAACGCGCTCGACATCGTCGGCATCTTCCCCGATTACGCCAGCGCCCTTGTGGCCTGGAAGGCGCGGGCGCAGGCAACGGTCGACAATGCCCATATGCGTTATTTCATCGTCCACATGCATCGGCTGCTGAACCCCTCGGACAAGTGAGCTGAAGGACGGCGGTTCGCTGAGGGCCGCGGGGGATGGCCCACAAGGGTCACGTTTTGAACTCAGTCTTCTTGCATCTCTCACTTGTGGCGCAGTGACGCCTCCTGAACGGGCAGAATGGCATTGTCGATGAAGATCAGCAGGTTCGACCGATGGCACTAAGCGATGGCCTGGCCTCCTTTGCCTTGACGTCCTACGGCTGGCTGGGTCTTGCAGCTTACCCTCTGTCGCGCCCCCTGCTGGCCTATCGTGCGGCCAAGGGCAAGGAAGATCGCGCCCGCCGCGCCGAGCGCTTCGGCAATGCGAGCCTGCCCCGGCCTGCAGGTCCTCTCGTCTGGATCCATGCGGCAAGCGTCGGCGAAACGACGGCTGTCCTGGCCCTGATGCGGGAACTGCGGCGTCGCGACATCCACGTGCTTCTGACCACGGGCACCGTGACCTCCGCCGAAGTCGCCAAGAACCGTCTCGGCGACATGGTTCTGCATCAATATGTACCGCTTGATCTCCTGCCGCCCGTTCGCCGTTTCCTGGATTACTGGCAACCGGACGTCGCCATTGGCGTCGAATCCGAGATCTGGCCGACAACACTCGCCGAGCTCCATCGCCGCCACATTCCCCAGATCCTCGTCAATGCCCGCATGTCGGATCGCTCCTTCGACCGCTGGAAGCGCCATCCGGCGATTGCGGAAACCCTGTTCGGCAAGCTCGCTCTGGTGATCGCCCAGTCCGATCTTGATGCGGAGCGCTTCCGCGATCTCGGCGCCTGGCCGGTCAGCGTATCCGGCAATATCAAGGTCGACAGCGATGCGCCGCCCTGCGACGAGCAGGTGCTCGAGGGCTACCGACAGCAGATCGGCACGCGCAAGACCTGGGCGGCGATCTCCACCTTTGAAGGTGAGGAGAAGATCGCCTCCATGGTGCACCGGGCGCTGAAGGCCCATACCGGGCTTCTGACGGTCCTCGTCCCTCGCCATCCCGACCGTTGCGACGAGATCGAGGCCATGCTGGTCGAGAAGGGGCTTGTGGTCGCCCGCCGCACGCGCGGCGATGTCATCACGGCGGAAACCGACGTATTCCTCGGCGACACGATCGGCGAGATGGGCCTCTATCTGCGCCTGACCGAAATAGCCTTTGTCGGTCGCTCGCTCTCGGCAGAGGGCGGCCAGAACCCATTGGAGCCGGCCATGCTCGGCTGTGCCGTGCTGTCGGGTCCGCAGGTCAGCAATTTCCGGGAGAGCTACCAACGGCTGGTGCGCAAGGGCTCGGCCCGGATCATCCGCGATGCCGAAATGCTGGCCAAGGCCGTACACTTCCTGATGAGCAATGACGTGGCCCGGTCCAAGATGATCGATGCCGGCCTCGAAAGCATGCAGGAAATGCGCGGGGCGCTGACGGCAACGCTCAAGGGACTCGAACCCTACGTCAGTCCGCTCTCGGTCAAGGCGAAACTCGAACCGCGCAGTGCCAGCCAAGGCTGATAGTTGAACCAGGATCGTTCCCATGCTTGAGAAGCCCCGGATTGCCGGCATCCTGTTCGACAAGGACGGAACGCTGCTCGATTTCGACGCGAGTTGGGGGCCCGTGAACCGCAAGGTGGCGAAGATGGCCGCGGATGGCGACGCGGCCCTGGCCGACCGCCTGCTTGAGGCCTGTGGCATGGATCCCGTCACGGGCGACATCGTGCCGGATAGCCTGTTTGCGTCTGGCAACACCATCGAGATTGCCGAAGGCATGATCGAAGCCGGTTCGCCCTTGACGCTCGATGTTCTGGTGCCACAGATCGACGACTGCTTCGCCGACGCCGCTCAGCTCTCCGTACCGGTTACCGAACTCGCACCGCTTTTCTCGAGGTTGCATGGCAAGGGTCTGCGCCTCGGCATCGCCTCCAGCGACAACGAGCGCTCGATCCGGGTCGCCGCCGAACGCTTCGGCATCCTGCCATATGTCGATTTCGTCGCCGGCTATGACAGTGGGCATGGCAAGAAGCCGGAGGCCGGCATGGTGCTCGGCTTCTGTGCCGCGACTGGCCTTGCCCCGTCCGAGGTCGCCGTCGTCGGTGACAACAATCACGACCTGCACATGGGGCACAATGCCGGTGCCGGCCTCAAGATCGGCGTTCTCTCCGGAACCGGCTCGCGCGAGACGCTGGCCCTTCATTCCGATCTGGTCCTGGCCGACATCACCGAGCTCGAAGCGGCGATCAACTGAGGGTTGGCGTGTCATTTCGGCACGGCTCCGCTTGACCATCGCGCAAGCCAGTGGTTCTTGTTGCGCCCAAGGGAAGGCGCCAGAGGGGCGCCGAGGTCACGGCAGGGACGAAAATGGTATCCGAGGCACCGCCTTTCTGGTGGACCAAGACCGGTTGGCAGGCGATCTGCCTCTACCCGTTATCGTTCGTCTATGGCCGGATTTCCGGCGCCGTCATGCGTCATCGCCGCGGTCATGTCCTGCCGCTCCCCGTCATCTGTATCGGAAACTTCACCATCGGCGGTGCCGGCAAGACGCCGACCGCGATCGCGATTGCCCGTGCCGCTAAAGCCAAGGGTTTGAAACCCGGATTCCTGAGCCGCGGTTATGGCGGCTCGCTGGATGTGACCACCGTGGTCGATCCGCATCACCATCGTTCAACCGCCGTCGGTGACGAGCCACTCCTGCTCGCCCGAGAGGCGCTGACAGTGATCTCCCGTCGCAGAATTGCCGGGGCAGAGAGGCTGGTGGCCGAAGGTGTCGACCTCGTCATCATGGATGACGGTTTCCAGAGTGCACGGCTTCTGGTCGACTACGCGCTGATCGTCGTCGACAGCATGCGTGGCATCGGCAATGGCTGGGTCGTGCCCTCGGGTCCTGTGCGCGCGCCGATCGGCATCCAGATGCGTCAACTCGATGCGATCCTGAAGGTCGGCAAGGGTGATGCAGCCGACCAGTTCGTCCGACAGGCGTCGCGCAGCGGCAAGCCGGTCCTGGTCGCCAATGTCGTACCGAAGGCGGGTGGCGATCTCGCCGGTAGGTCAGTACTGGCTTACGCAGGCATTGCCGATCCCAACAAGTTCTATCGCACGCTGGAGGAACTTGGCGCGGTCATCGTCGATCGGCAGGACTTTCCCGATCACCATCATCTGGGTGAGGACGAGGTTTCAGATCTGCTCGCCCGCGCCGAAAGGCAGGGGCTGCAGCTCGTGACCACGGCAAAGGACAGCGTCCGCCTGTCGGGCGGCCATGGTCGCTCGGGGGAGCTTCAGGAGAAATCGAGGGTCGTGGATGTCGACATGGTCTTCGATGATTCCAGGGCACCGGACCTGATCATCGACCATGCGATCCAGGCCTGCCGTCGCCGGCGTCTCGGCAAGAAGGCCTGAAATTCAGCGCCGCTGGTTGGGCAGTGCGCCCGCACGTTTCTCGGCTTCCAGCGATGCGGCCGCATCGACATAGGCTTCCTGCCGCGCCACGCTCCAGTACCGGAGTTCGTCGACCATGACGGGCCGTCCGGTGATCGCGCAGGTGACGAAGGTTCCCGGCGTCAGGATCTGGAAGTCGGCATCCAGATAGCGGATTTTGGCTTCGCGGTTTCCGCCGCCTTCGAAACGGTTCATCACTTTTCTCCTGCGCCGCGTGTCACGGAACTGCAATACAGCGCCCTCCGCGCGATTAAAAGATGGCTCGTCGCAAAACCCACCATCTGGCCGCTCAGCTGCGCCCGAACAGCCGTTCGATATCAGAGAGCTTGAGCTCCACATAGGTCGGGCGTCCGTGATTGCACTGACCCGAGCCTGGGGTCTGCTCCATCTGGCGCAAAAGCGCGTTCATTTCCTCGACCCGAAGACGGCGCCCGGATCGCACCGAACCGTGGCAGGCCATGGTCGCTGCGACATGTTCCAGCTTGGCCGACAGCCGGTCGGCCGTGTCCCATTCTGCAATCTCGTCGGCGAGGTCGCGCACCAGTTGCGAGGCGTCCATTTCACCGAGCATGGCCGGTGTCTCGCGCACGGCAATCGCGCCCGGGCCGAAGCGTTCGATCGCAAGACCCAGCTGCTCGAGGCTTGCTGCATGGACCATCAACCGGTCGCAATCCTCTTCCGGAAGATCGACGATGTCTGGAATGAGCAGACCTTGCGAGGGGAGGCGGCGACCGGAAAGCGCCTTGCGCATCTGTTCGAACACGAGCCGCTCATGGGCGGCATGCTGGTCGACGATCACGAGACCATCCTCTGTCTGCGCCACGATGTAATTGGCGTGCACCTGCGCCCGCGCGGCACCCAGCGGATAAGTCGCGATCGCCTCCACGGATGCGCCCTGAGGGACAGGCGAGGGGATCGGTTCGCTCCGGGCCGTTGGCATGGACAGGCTGTCGAATGCAACCTGCGCCGCTTCGGCAAAACCATGTGCGGCAGGTGCCGCCGCACCAGCAAAGCCGCCACCGAAGCTCGGCGCTGCACCATGGAATGGCCGCGACGGCGAGTTGGCCGGCGACCAAGCTTGCGCCGGCTGCGGCGAATATCCGGGACGGAAGGCCCGCAGCATGCCGCCGGCGCCTGTCGTCGCTGCCCGGTCGCCCTCTCTTTGCAGGGACTGCCGGATGGCGCCGACGATCAGACCGCGCACCAGCGCCGGATCGCGAAAGCGCACGTCGGATTTCGCCGGATGCACGTTGACGTCGACCAGCGCCGGATCGAGCGTCAGCGACAGCACCGCGACCGGATAGCGCCCCTGCGGAATGGTCTCGGCATAGGCGCCGCGGATCGCCGACAGGATCTGCTTGTCCTGCACAGGCCGACCATTGACGAAGGCATATTGATGGGCGGAATTGCCCCGATTGAAGGTCGGCACGCCGGCAAAGCCCGATAGCCGCACATCTTCGCGCTCGGCGTCGAGCTCGATCGCATTGTCCTTGAAGTCGGCGCCCAGGATCTGCGCGATACGCGCCAGGTGATCGTCGCCGGTGCCGGGGAATTCGAGCGTCGAGCGGTCCGTGCCCGAGAGTACGAAGCGGATCGCCGGGAAGGCGATCGCCATGCGCTTGACGATCTCGGTGATCGCACCCGCTTCCGCCTTTTCCGTCTTCATGAATTTCAGCCGCGCCGGCGTCGCGAAGAACAGGTCGCGCACCTCGACCGTCGTGCCGGGATTGGCCGCCGCCGGGCGGACGTCCCCGACCTTGCCGCCAAACACGGCGATCTCCGCCCCACTGTCGGCACCGGCGGGTCGACTGGTGATCGTCAGCTTCGCAACGGAGCCGATCGAGGGGAGGGCTTCGCCCCGGAAGCCGAGCGAGCGGATGTCGAACAGGGAGTCGTTGAGCTTCGACGTGCAGTGACGGCGTATGGCGAGCGCCAGGTCCTCCGGACCCATGCCGCAGCCATTGTCGATCACGCGCAGCAGCGTCTTGCCGCCGCCGGCCGTCGCCACCTCGATCCGGGTGGCGCCGGCGTCGATCGCATTCTCGATCAACTCCTTCGCCGCACTGGCCGGCCGTTCGATGACCTCGCCCGCAGCGATCTGGTTGATAAGCGTTTCGGAGAGCTGCTTGATGTTCATCGATCCATTTTCGCGGATTCGGGGCGCTGACGAAAGGTGAAATCGCAAGATGTGGCCGCTCATGCCCATCATTAAGCGGGCCTTAACGGAATGTCTCTAGTTTGATCCATGACTTGCGATGTCTCTGCAGCAGGTCTGCTGGCGGCGGAATGAGGACACGGGCCGGAGTGCTCCTCGATTTCACCACTGCCCGAAGCGCTCCCCGGCATGCGTCCGTCATAGCATCGGCCCGATGCATCTCTCGTTGCCATCAGCGGCGAGGTCCCCAGAGGCAACAGTGTGAGCGAGTTTCCACCGGTCCCCGGTCTGGACATGAGAGTTGAGGGGCACGACAGTCCGTCGACCGATGCCTCCCTCGACGCTGCTCTGCTGGATGCGGTTTCGGAGGCCTTTTCTGCGGCCCTGATTGTCTATGATCGTCACGACCATCTGATATTCGCAAGCCGCAGCGCCCGCCAGTTCATGCCGCTGCCTTCAACCTTTTTCACGCCTGGAACGCGCCTGAGAGACATACTCGGTGCAGCCTATGACGCAGGGCTCAGCCATGCCGTGAGCGGCCAGTCCGGGAGCGCGCCGCTCAGCCGGGAAGAATGGCTGACCTGCCAGATCGCCGCGCATTGGAAGGAACGTTCGGAGCTGCAGTCGAGCGATGACGGCAAGCGCTGGACCCGCTTCTCCAAGCGCAGGCTTTCCTCGGGTTTTGGATTCTGCGTGATGAGTGACATCACCGAGCAGAAGCGCCGCGAAGAGCAGTGGCGTGCCGACATCGAGCGTGTCCAGCTCACCGAGGAAATCCTCGACAATCTCGCCCATCCGGTCTTCGTCCAGGATCGCAATCTCCAGCTCGTCGCCGTCAACAAGGTTTTCTGCTCGGCTGTCTCCGTCGGCGCCGAAAATGCCCTTGGCGGGTCGATTGCCAATTTCTTCGAGCCTGAGGTCGCCACCCGGCTATCAGCCGCCTCGCGCCATGTTCTGGAGACGGGCGTCACATCGTCGCTCACCGTGCCATTGCAGCTCGATGGCGGTCCGCCAAACCCGATCCTCGTACATTTCCAGCGTGTCGGCACACCCGGTCGCTATCTCGTGGTCGCGAGCCTCGGCGAGATGGCGGGCACGGCAGGCAGTGTTCCCTATCCGGGCGAGCCTGCCAACTCGCCGGCCGATGGTGACCGGGATCACGGTGTGATTGACGGTCGTCTGACCGGCCGGAAGGCCTTGCTCGTCACCGGCGACCGGGAGTTCGAAGCGCGTGCGCTCGAAATCCTGCAATTGCTCGGTCTCGACAGTTGCTGTGTCCGCGACGATCAGGAACTCGATGCATTCCTGTCCGTCGCCCGGTCGGTTGCCGTGGTCGTCGATCTCGCGATCGTCGATGTCGACCTCGACATGCGCTGCCTGGAACTTCTTCAGGCGGTGGATGTCGACTACCTCACCTTGCAGTATTCCGACATCTCCGGTGACCTTGCCTTCAGTGTGCTCGATCGCATGACTGCCCTGCGGGCGGCACCTGTGCCGGCGGATGACTGGGAAATCACCACGGAAGATACGCCGTCCTTGCCTGTCCGCGAGCCCCCACCCGAGGCAAGGCTCCCGGAAATCCGCAGCCGCAAGGTTGCGGCTCCACCGGCCGTCCCTGCGTCGCGATCCCCTCTCTCGCCCTCCATGGTTCTCGTCGCCGAAGACAACGAGATCAACCAGATCGTATTCTCCCAGATCCTCGAGGGGCTGGGCTATGCCTACCGCATCTGTGCAGACGGCGAGAGTGCGGTCCGTCTCTGGTCCGAACTCAATCCGGCGATCATCCTGATGGATGTCACGCTCCCCGGCATCAACGGCTTCGAGGCGGCCCGCCGCATCCGCCAGATGCCGACCGAGGGCGCGGGCCAGACACCCATCATCGGTGTCCTCACCCAGGCGTTCGATCGCGACCGCGAAGCCTGCTTTGCCTGCGGCATGGACGAGGTGATCCTGAAGCCTCTCAGCCCCGATCTCATCGACCAGGCGATCCGCCGCCTCGTACCGGACATCGCCCGGCACGCATCGACCGCCTGATCACCCGAATATTGGGGTATTCCTGGTGTCTGATCCGGATGGATCGATATTATAATTTTAAAGGTTTGGCCCCATTCTGGCACGCATGGAAAGAACCGTACCAGGAAGCATGAATGGGTCCCGCCCGAAGCGCCCCTGACCAGCAAGATCAGGGCGACCAAAAGACGATAGGCTACACCGATCGATTGACCGGCCTTGGCAACCGCCACCGGCTGGGCGACAAGGTGCGCCAGCTCGCCGCCGATCGCGCGGCCGACCCCGCTCCCTTCACCGTCGGTATCGTCAATCTCGATGGCTTCAAGCCGATCAACGACCTTTTCGGTCAGGCCGCCGGCGATGAAATCCTCTGCCAGGTCGCCCACCGCCTGAAAGCTTGCGCCCCTGACGGTGCCACCGTCACCCGCCACGACGGCGACGAATTTGCCATTGTCCTGCCGCTCGTCTTCGAGCGTCTCGGGGCTGAACGCGCCGGTCAACTGATCAAGGATGTGCTGTCGGCCCCATATGATCTCGGCGATCGAAATGTGCGCCTCTCCGCTTCCCTCGGCTTTGCCGTCTATCCCTTTGCCGGCGAGGATTTCGAGGAACTGATGAAGAGCGCCGAGACGGCGCTTTACCGCTCCAAACGCCGCGGCCGTGGCCAGATCACTGTCTATTCCCGTGAGATTGCCCAGGAAATGAAGCAGGCGACGCAGCTCGAACAGGCGCTGCGCAATGCCATCATCAACGATACGGTCGACGTGCATTTCCAGCCGATCGTCCGGCTTCGCGACAACAGGGTCGTTGGCTTCGAGGCGCTCGCCCGCTGGATCGATCCCGACCTGGGTTTCGTTTCTCCGGCCGTCTTCGTGCCGCTTGCGGAAGAGCGCGGCTTCATCGACACGCTCTCCGAGACGCTCCTGCGCAAGGCCGCAGAAGCGACGCTCGCCTGGCCGCGCGATCTCTTCCTGTCCTTCAATCTTTCCTCGGTCCAGCTTATGGACCTCCGCACATCCCTGAACACGCTGTCGATCCTGAACAGCGTCGGATTCGACCCGCGCCGCCTGGAGCTCGAGATAACTGAGACGGCCGTGATGTCGTCTGCCGATACCGCCCGCCTGATCATCAAGCAGCTGAAGGATGCCGGCATCCGTATCTCGCTCGACGATTTCGGCACCGGCCAGTCGAGCCTCGGCCGATTGAGGGAATTCACCTTCGACAAGGTGAAGATAGACCGGGCTTTTGTTTCGGCAATCACCACCGACCGCACCTCCGAACACATCATCAAGGCGATTGTCAGCATGTGCGAAGGTCTGGAGCTCGAGGTTGTCGCCGAGGGCATCGAGACGGAATTCGAAGCGCAGAAGCTGAGAGAACTCGGCTGCGGTATGGGGCAGGGCTACTATTTCGGCAAACCCGTCGATGCGGCCGCCACCCTGCGTTACCTCGCGGAGCATCACCACGACTTCGCGCTCGTCAACCGCGCGACCGCCTGAACGCCTTTGCCTCAGGTCTGCGTCAGCAGCCAGTCACGCACCCGTGTCGCAGCCGCACTGAGCTCCCGTGAGCGTGGCCAGACCACGTGGAAGGCCTGACCGGTCCTTAGAGCATGGCCGCCCACCTCGACGAGTTGTCCCTGATCGACCAGCCGCTCGACGAGATGCCGCCAGCCGAGCGAAATGCCCTGGCCCGCCAGCACCGCCTGGATGACGAGCACATAGTCGTTGATCGCCAATCGCCGTCCGGTCGGCCGATAATCGGTGCCGGCGGAGGCAAACCATTCCGGCCAGCTGCAGGCTCGGCGCACTGGTTCTTCCAGCCAGATCAACCGATATCGGGCAAGGGCTGCCGGACTGTCCGGCAGCCCGTTCGCCTCGACAAATGCGGGGCTCGCAACGGCCGAGACGATTTCCGCGGCGAGTTCCGCCGAATGATAATGCGGCCAGTCCTTGGGATCGCCACCGCGAATCCCGAGCGGAATGTCCTCTTCGTCAAGATCGAGATCGCGCACGCTCGTCTGGATCCTGAGATCGATATCGGGCAGGTCATCCCGAAGCGCCGAGAGCCGCGGCAACATCCACATCGAGGCAAAAGACGTGGAAGCAGCCAGCGTGACATTCACTTCACGGCCCTTGCTGCGGATCTCCTCCGCAGCCCGCCCGATGCGCGAGAGCCCTGCCGAGACGTCGGCATGAAACCGCTCGCCCACTTCGGTCAGCCTCGCCGCCCGATGCTGGCGTTCGAAAAGCGGCGTCCCGAGCTGCTGCTCCAGACCGCGGATCGCATAGGATACCGCGACCTGAGACATGCCGAGTTCCTGCGCCGCGCGGGTGAAATTCTCGTGCCGGCCCGCTGCCTCGAAGATCACGAGGGCATTGGCCGAGGGAATGAGGCTGCGAAAGCTTGTCATAAGTTCAGCTTATCGCATCTCCAGCAATTTTCCAGCGTCACAGGGCGATAGCCCTGACATAGCCTGCGGTAAAATGGAGGGGTGCGAATGGATCAGGTGATTGCGGAACCAATGCCGACGCGGCGGCAGCGCCCGGCTCGACGCGGCACGGCGACAGTCTCGCCGCTCGTGGTGCCCTTCATCCGGCGCAACATCCCGACCTACGACATCCTGTCGGAGGAGAGCCTGCTGCGGATCGAGGCCGTGGCCGACCGCATCCTGGCCGAAATCGGCATCGAGTTCCGTGACGACCCGGCAGCCCTCGACCTCTGGCGCAAGGCCGGAGCAGATATGGATGGCCTTCGCGTGCGTTTCCCAAAGGGCATGCTGCGCGAGATCCTCGCCTCCGCGCCGGCGATGTTCACCCAGCACGCCCGCAACCCCGCCAACAATGTCGAGATTGGCGGCAATGCCGTGGTCTTTTCGCCGGCCTACGGCTCGCCCTTCGTCATGGATCTCGACAAGGGGCGCCGCTACGGCACGATCGAGGACTTCCGCAATCTGATCAAGCTTGCCCAGTCCTCGCCCTGGCTGCACCATTCTGGCGGCACGATCTGCGAGCCGGTCGATGTGCCCGTCAACAAGCGCCATCTCGACATGGTCTACAGCCATATGAAATATTCCGACCGCGCCTTCATGGGTTCGGTGACGGCAGAGGATCGCGCCGAGGAATCGATCGACATGGCGCGCATCCTTTTCGGTGCCGACTTCGTCGATCAGAACTGCGTGATACTGGGCAATGTCAACGTCAACTCGCCGCTGGTCTGGGACGGCACCATGACCAGGGCGCTTCGAGCCTATGCCCGCGCCAACCAGGCCGCCGTCATCGTACCCTTCATCCTTGGCGGAGCCATGGGCCCGGTCACCAATGCGGGCGCCATCGCCCAGGCCCTGGCGGAAACCATTGCGGGCTGCGCGCTCACCCAGCTCGAGCGCCGAGGCGCGCCGGTCATCTTCGGCAATTTTCTCTCTTCCATGTCGCTGCGCTCGGGCTCGCCCACTTTCGGAACACCGGAACCGGCGATCGGCTCGATGGTCATCGGCCAGCTTGCCCGTCGCCTGAAGCTGCCGCTCCGTTGCGCCGGCAACTTCTCCAATTCCAAGTTGCCGGATGCCCAGGCCATGCAGGAGGGGGTCATGTCCATGCTCTCGGCCGTGCATTGCGGGGCAAACTTCGTTCTGCATTCGGCCGGCTTCGTCGACGGCCTGCTTGCCATGTCCTACGAAAAGTTCGTCATGGACACGGATTTCTGCGGTGCCCTGCATTCCTACCTCGCCGGCGTCGTGGTCGACGACAACACGTTGGCCATGGATGCCTTCGAGGAGGTCGGTCCGGGCAGTCACTTTCTCGGCTCGGCCCATACCATGCGCAATTATCAGACGGCCTTCTGGGATTCGGGCCTGTCCAACAACGAGCCCTTCGAAAAATGGTCCGAGGCCGGCTCCACCGACATGGCCACCCGGGCGAATGCCCGCTGGAAAAAGACGCTCGCCGAATACGAAGCGCCGCCTTTGGACATCGCCATCGACGAGGCTCTTCTAGACTACGTGGATCGGACGAAGCGCGCCAAGCCGGACGCCTGGTATTGAACAGGAATGCAGCACGTATGACCGGGAACAGCGATCCCCTTCTCCAGCCCTTCCAGCTGAAACACCTCACCCTCAAGAACCGCATCATGTCGACGGCACATGAACCGGCCTATTCGGAAGCCGGCATGCCAACCGAACGGTACCGTCTCTATCATGTCGAAAAGGCCAGGGGCGGCATCGCGCTCACCATGACGGCCGGCTCCGCCAGCGTCAGCCGCGACAGCCCGCCGGCCTTCGGCAACCTGCTCGCCTGGAAGGACGAGATCGTACCGCATCTGAAGCGTCTGACCGACGACTGTCATGAACACGGCTGCGCCGTGATGATCCAGCTCACCCATCTCGGCCGCCGCACGAACTGGAACAAGGGAGACTGGCTGCCGGTGCTCAGCCCATCCCCGATCCGCGAGCCCGCGCACCGGCACTTCCCCAAGGAGATCGAGGATTGGGACATCGAGCGCATCGTCGCCGACTATGCGACTGCCGCCGCCCGCATGCAGGAGGCCGGCCTCGATGGCATCGAGTTCGAGGCCTATGGCCATTTGATGGACAGTTTCTGGTCGCCGGCCACCAATCGTCGCGAGGATGAATTCGGCGGCTCGCTCGACAACCGCTTGCGCTTCTCCAGCATGGTGATCGCAGCCGTCCGACAGGCCGTAGGCCCGGATTTCATCGTCGGCATTCGCATGGTCGCCGACGAGGACTGGGACAGGGGCCTGAGCCGCAAAGAGGGTGTTGAGATCGCCAGCCGCTTTGCCGGTGGTGGCCAGATCGACTTTCTGAACATCATCAGAGGGCACATCGAGCACGATGCCGCGCTGAACAACGTCATCCCCATCCAGGGCATGGCGGCCTCGCCGCATCTCGATTTTGCAGGCGATGTGCGCGCGGCGACCCAATTCCCGGTCTTCCATGCCGCCCGCATCGCCGATGTCGCAACTGCCCGCCATGCGATCGCCGAGGGCAAGCTCGACATGGTCGGCATGACCCGGGCACATATCGCCGATCCGCATATCGTCAGGAAGATCATCGAGGGCCGGGAAGCGGAGATCCGCCCCTGCGTCGGCGCCACATATTGCCTCGACCGGATTTATGAAGGGGGCGAGGCGCTTTGCATTCACAATGCAGCGACCAGCCGCGAAGCGCTCATCCCGCACGACCTGTCGAGGGCCGAGAAAGCGCGCAAGGCCGTGGTCGTCGGGGCAGGGCCCGCCGGGCTGGAAGCGGCCCGCGTGCTCGCCGAGCGAGGACATGACGTCAAAGTCCTGGAAGCCTCGGGCAAGGCGGGCGGTCAGGTCAACCTGATAACCCGCAACCCCCGCCGCCGCGAAATGGTCGGGATTGTCGACTGGCGGCTGGCGGAGCTGGATCGGCTCGGCGTCGCAATCCACTATGACACTTACGCCGGCGCCGACGAGGTTCTCGCCTTCGAGCCGGACCTCGTGGTGATCGCCACGGGTGGCATCGCGCAATCGCCGGAGCTCGAACATGGCGAGGATCTCGTCGTTTCGAGCTGGGATATTCTGGCCGGCACCGTGAAGCCGGAGGGTCCGGTCCTGCTGTTCGATGACAATGGCGGCCATCAGGGCATGAGTGCTGCGGAGGTCATCGCCAATGCAGGTGTCGAGCTCGAACTGATCTCGCCCGAGCGCTTCTTTGCGCCCGAAATGGGCGGCATGAACCATGTGCCCTATGCGAAGACTTTTGCTGAGAAGAATGTCACGGTGACGATCAATACGAGGTTGGCCGGTGTGCGCCGCGACGGCAACGGACTGGTCGCCACGCTTGGCTCGGATTTTTCGGATGCGACGGTGGAACGCCGGGTCGCCCAAGTGGTGGTCGAACATGGCACCATGGCCAATGCGGATCTCTATTTCGAGCTTAAGCCCCTGTCGCGAAACCGCGGCGCTGTGGACTATTCCGCTCTCATTGCAAGGCGTGATCCGCTGCCGGTCAAGGATGAAGCGGCGCAGTTCGATCTCCTGCGCATCGGCGATGCGATCGAAAGCCGCAACATTCACGCCGCCATCTATGACGCGCTGCGCTATTGCAGTCTGCTCTAGCACAAACGGAAAAGGCGGCGCCGAAGCGCCGCCCGTCAGGAGCGTGATACGTCCCTCGTTCCGGGATCAGTTGTCCGTGGAAGAGGTTGTGGTGCCGTCGGTCGGAACCATGCCCGTGCCCGTGGAGCTGGCGTCGGCGGCCTGGTCATCCAGCGTACGGAATTCCGGAGCGTTGGTCAGGCTTTCGGCGGTTTCCGTGGTCGTCAGGCGAACTTCGGCGTCAGCAACGGCTTCCGTCGTGGTGGCAGCGTCACCGGTGCCGGTGGCGGCTGCATCATCCATCTCGCGGGAAATGGTGATCTTGTCGAACGGAATGGCGACATTCTTTTCGCCGATGCCGAGGAAGCCACCCACGCCGACGACAGCTGCGACGACGCCGCCGTCATCCTGCACGAGCAGGTCGTTGATGTCGCCGATCGACTGGTTGTCGGCGGTGTAGATCGGCTGACCCAGGAAGTCGTTGACCGAAATGTGGTTTTCAGCCTGTTCCGTCAGATATGTGGCGGAGCCGGCAGCGTCGGGAGCGGTCTGGGCAGTCGTGCCCATCGAGCCGTCCGTGGAGGCGTCAGGGGTAACCGGAGCCGGGGTGGCTGCACCATCGGTTGCGGCCGGAGGGGTCGTGGTGGTGGTGCCGGTGGCGTCCTGTGCGACGGCGAACGGAGCCATGGCGGTGGAGCTGAGCAGCATGACTGCGGCGAGTGCCTTGAGAGACTTGTTCATGGTGGACCTACCTTTCCTCTGAGATGGTCTGCGACTGACGCTGCCTGTTGTCATGACGACTGCGGCGGCGTCGGTTCGAGAGGAAAATGTCCGGGAAGCAGCTTCGTTCCGCCGGGAGATGCAGGTTTATTTTACCCGCCTGACGGGAACAAAATGATCGCTCGGCGGTTTGCCGGCCCCCGCAACGAGGGCCGGGCAATTCATGAATTGAAGAATGAAATCAGAGCTTGAAGCGCGGCTCGGCCTTGCCCTTCACGGCCACGCCGAGATCGAAGGTTGCACCTGCCAGCGGATCAGCTGCCCGCTCCGCATCCGACAATCCCTCCCAGCAGGAGGTCACGGCGAGCAGGTTGAAGCCCTCTCCGAAAAACGCCGGGCAGGTAGGCCGACGCATCGGGGTCGCATAACGCGCGATATGACGGCCGTCCGGGCTGTAGCGGTCGACGCCACCCCCACCCCAGTTCGCATTCCAGATCGTGCCCTCGAGGTCGACCACTGAACCGTCGATGACCCCATCCCGCTTGGACTGGTCGATGAACACGGTCGGCTGTCCCGTGGGGCGTCCGGTCGCCGGGTCGAGTTCGACCCGCATCATATGATTGACTTTCGAGTCGTTGAAATAGCCGACTGACCCATCGGGGGAGAAGCAGATCCCGTTCGGAATGCTGACGGCATCGAAGAGCTTCGTCACTTCGGTCCCCGCCACGTGATAGATCGCACCGGCGCCGGTTTCAGCCGTCCGGCTCATCGTGCCGATCCACAGCGCGCCGCTTGGATGCACCCGCCCGTCGTTTGAGCGGTTCTGCGGCTTGTCTTCAATCACGGCATAGGAGGAAAGCGTGCCACTCACGCTGTCGCGCAGGAAGAGCCCCTGGTCGGAGGCGATCAATTGCCGGATCGGGTCGATCACGGCCAGAACGCTACCGAGAAACGGGAGCGCATGCGTCTTCAGGCCGCCGGCTTTGACGTCGAGTTCGCACAGCGTTTTGCCGAGAATGTCGAACCAGAAGAGCGAGCCTGAGAGCGGGTCGCAGGTCGGACCCTCGCCCAGTTCCATGCGTTCCTCGGTCAGCACCGTGCCGTTGAAGCTTTCTGTCGCAATCACGCCTGTCCTCCTTGTCGATGGTCATCGCTACCTAGCCGCGCATCTGATCTTGCAGACAGCCGTTTACGGTAAAATTGATGGGGTATCTGGACCCTGTTCGCTTTACAAGTCTATGCTCCGGCACCCGAAGGAAGAGATTCGCGTTCGTGTTGCCTTTGGTGACTTTCACACCGTCGTTGCAGGTCCGACGAGCGGGTGTGTCCTGGCTTGACGTGATGTCTCGGGCTCATCGCGCTTTTTTCAATGTTCGGCCAATGGCAGGTGCAAAAACAATTGACGTATGCGTCTTTGACAAGCTTTCCGAAAATCATGACCGGTGTCCCGGTTAGGATCTGTGCGTGATGACGAACCAGGACATGGCAGCTGCGGCGCGCGTTGAAGGTTTGGTCGCCGATGTGAAGGGCTTCAAGACCCAGTTCGACGTCTTTCGCTTCATGAAGCGAGTGACCGAACTCTATGGCGCGCGCGCCTTCATGGTGCTCAACATGCCGGGTTCCACCGCCCAGAGCCTGGGCAGCAGCTCGATCATCACCAACTGGCCGGCGGATCTGCTGACGGAATTCGATCAGGTGGCGCTCTTGGCGGGAAGCCCGGTACTGGCCCATCTGCGGCGTTCTTCGATCCCGCTGCGCGTTGATATCGACGAAGTTTCGCTTCAGCGCGATCCCAAGTCCAGCGAAACCTCCAAGGCTCTCTTCACCCGTTTCCGCATGACGCGCGGCGCCTATTTCCCGGTTCACGATGCAACCGGGGCCCGCGGTGCCATCTCCTTCGTCGGTGATCGAGAGCCTTTCGACACGCTTGAGATGATGGAACTCGCCTATCTCGCGGCCCATGTTTTCAACCGTCTCGCCGAGATCCGCGAGATGGACAGCCGAAGCAGCGACATGCTGACCGAACGCGAGCTCGATTGTTTGAACTGGACGGCAGCCGGCAAGACAAGCGTCGAAATCGCCGAGATCCTGACGCTCTCCGAGCACACGATCAACCACTATCTCAACCGTGCCACCAAGAAGCTGGATGCCGTCAACCGCACCCAGGCGGTCGCCAAGGCGCTGCGGCTCGGCTTGATCAAGTAAGTGTAAACGATGGCGCATTTTTGTGCGCCAGGTATGGTTCCGCCTACTTTCCTGGCATGTTTTCCCGTCCTCGGCGCCTTCTGTCGCCTGCGGTCCGCATTTTCCGGCTGTTTGCCGTCTGGCACGCTTCCTGCATTCACAGTGTCAGTCCAGAGGGGACGTTGCACGACACCCGACAACGGGTGCAGCCTGACAAGCCGCCGCGGGGGGTGCTCTCCGCAGGCGGCTTGTCTGTTTCTGCGGCAATGGTCGCACCCTCTTCGCCGCATTTGCGGTTGGCGAACGCCTCCCGGTCTATTATCTGGTGTCGCAGACATGAATGTCCGAGCGGAAAGAATATCGAAATGACCGAGTTGTCGCGTGACTTTGTGGTTGAGGCGTTGAAGGGGATCCGTGGCCCGGATCTGGACGGAAACATCGTCGACCTGGGAATGGTCTCCGACGTTTTCATCTCGGACGGAAAGGTCTATTTTTCCATCAATGTTCCCGCCGAGCGTGCTCAGGAACTGGAGCCATTGCGGCAGGCGGCCGAGCGCACGGTCAAGGCAATTCCGGGGGTCAAGGGAGCCGTGGTCAGCCTGACTGCCGAGCGCAAGCAGGGATCTGCTCCGCCACCGCCGCGCCCTCAGGCCGCTGCGCCCGCCCATGGCCATGGGCATGGGCACAATCACGGTCCCGCCCCCAGTGGCCAGCAGAAAACGAAGGCAGGCGTTCCCGGCATCGACGCCATCATTGCGGTTGCCTCCGGCAAGGGTGGCGTCGGCAAGTCGACCACATCAGTCAACCTCGCTCTGGCGCTCAAGGCCAATGGCCTGCGTGTCGGCATTCTCGATGCGGACGTCTACGGCCCGTCGATGCCGCGCCTTCTCGGAATTACCGGTCGGCCGCAGCAGATCGAGAACCGCATCATCGTGCCGATGGAGAATTACGGCATCAAGGTCATGTCCATGGGCTTCCTCGTCGATGAAGGCACGGCGATGATCTGGCGCGGGCCGATGGTCCAGTCGGCTCTCATGCAGATGCTGCGCGAAGTCGCCTGGGGTGATCTCGACGTGCTCGTGGTCGACATGCCGCCGGGCACCGGTGACGCGCAATTGACCATGGCGCAGCAGGTGCCACTGTCTGGCGCCGTCATCGTCTCGACGCCGCAGGACCTGGCCCTGATCGATGCCCGCAAGGGACTGAACATGTTCAACAAGGTCGAGGTGCCCGTGCTCGGCATCGTCGAGAACATGAGCTACTTCATCGCGCCCGACACAGGCAATCGCTACGATATCTTCGGCCATGGCGGTGCGAAGACCGAAGCCGAGACGATCGGCGTGCCCTTCCTCGGCGAAGTGCCTTTGACGATTTCCATCCGCGAGACATCCGATGCCGGTACGCCTGTCGTGGTCAGCGAGCCCGACGGTCCGCAGGCGAAGATCTATCGCGACATCGCGACGAAGGTCTGGGAGCAGGTGAAGGCCCGGTCCGGCCGCGCCGCGCCCTCGATCGTCTTTGAGTGATCTGAGCTGAATTCAGGCGGCTGTTCCGGTTTCGGCTGAGCCAGCCGTGCACGGGCAGCATTGCTGTGCTGCAGCAATTGCTTTGGCTTTCGCTTCGGGTCTATGATTGTGTCCAAGACTTCCAACGCCGGCGTGCCACGAAGGTGACCAGTCCTTGATCAGGGCCTATCGAAGAGACGGAAGTGTCGAAGTCATCGGCAAAGAGCCGATATCTGGCGATTTTCCCGAAGACATCATCTGGATTGATCTGATTACGCCGACGCTCGAGGAGGAACACCTCGTGGAGGCCCGGATCGGCATTCCCCTTCCGACACCGGAAGAGTTGAAGGATATCGAGCCGTCCAGCCGTCTGTATGTCGAGCACGACGCCATCTACATGACGGCGTCGCTGCTCTACCGGACGGAATCCACCTATCCCTTGTTGAGCGATGTCGCCTTCATCCTCTCTCGCGGCCGCCTGATCACCATCCGCTACGCCGAGCCGAAGTCGTTTGCCCTTTTCAGTGCCAGCCTGTTGCGGATGAATGGCCAGTGCGACACCGGCGCAAAGCTGCTCGGCCACCTTCTCGAGACCATCATCGACCGCACCGCCGAGATCCTGGAAACGCTTGCTGCCCGCCTCGATGCGCTGTCGATCACCATCTTTGTCAACCGAAAGGCTGCCAAGCGCCGCCCACCGCGTTTCCTGGAAGACAAGCTTCTCGATATCGCCAGCCATCACCAACTGGTCAGCAAGCTGCGCGACAGCCTCGTTTCGCTGTCTCGCCTCGTCGTGTTCCTCCAGTCGCAACCGATCGTGCGGCGCGAGGAAGAGGCGGCCGAACTCTGCAGCATCGTTGCGCGCGACATTCAGTCGCTCGGTGAGCATGCGGCCTTTGTCGGCACCAACATCACCTTCATGCTCGATGCCTCGCTCGGACTGATCAATGTCGAGCAGAATGCCATCATCAAGATCTTTTCGATCGCCTCGGTGGTCTTCCTGCCGCCCACTCTGGTCGCATCGATCTACGGCATGAACTTTGACTTCATGCCGGAACTCGCATGGAATCTTGGATATCCGCTGGCGCTTTTCGCCATGCTTTTGTCCGCCATCATCCCCTTCCTGTTTTTCCGTTGGAAAGGCTGGCTCTAACGAGCCTGTAGTCCCATGCAAAAGATCGATGACCAGTCCGGGGCTGGACCGAAGGATGCGCGCAGTCTTCTTCTTCTCGCGCTCGGTTCAGTCGGCGTCGTCTATGGCGACATCGGCACAAGCCCCCTCTATGCCTTTCGTGAGGCGCTGAAGCCCATCGGCGTCGACGGCATCACTCGCGTCGAGGTCATCGGCGTGATCTCGCTGATGATCTGGTCCCTGACCATCATCGTCACCCTCAAATACGTGCTGTTCCTGCTGCGCGCCGACAACGACGGTGAGGGTGGTACGCTGTCCCTTCTGGCGCTCCTGTCGAAGGCCGCCAATGGACATGGCCCGATCCTGATGGCTTTGGGGCTCATCGGTGCCGCACTCTTCCTCGGCGATTCCATGATCACGCCGGCGCTATCCGTGCTTTCCGCGGTCGAGGGCCTGAAGCTGGTGGCCCCCGAACTCTCGGATTTTGTCGTCCCGATCTCCCTGGCGATCCTGATCGGCCTCTTTGCTGTCCAGTCACGAGGGACGGGCGCTATGGCGCGCTTCTTCGGCCCGATCACCGCGCTCTGGTTCATCGTCATGGCGGCCGGCGGCATCATGCACATCTTCGATGATCTCGGCATCTTCGCGGCCTTCAATCCCTGGTATGCGGCAACCTTCATGGTGCGGGAAGGTTTTCTCGGGATCGTCGTCCTCGGCGCCGTCTTCCTGACGGTCACAGGTGCCGAAGCGCTCTATGCCGACCTTGGCCATTTCGGCCGCAGGCCAATCCAGCTTGCCTGGTTCGCGCTGATCTTTCCGGCGCTTGTCCTGAACTATCTGGGGCAGGGCGCCCTGGTTCTCAGCAATCCCGCTGCCATGTCCGATCCCTTCTTCCTGATGTTCCCGTCCTGGGCCTTGCTGCCGATCGTCATTCTGGCGACTTTTGCCACGATCATTGCCAGCCAGGCGGTCATCACCGGCGCCTTCTCGCTGGTTCGCCAGGCGATCCATCTCGGCTTCCTGCCGCGCATGCAGATCCTCTTCACCTCGGAAACCCAGACAGGCCAGATCTATCTGCCCTCGGTCAATACGCTTCTCCTGGTCGGCGTGCTGGCGCTTGTCCTGCTGTTCGAGAGCTCGGAAGCGCTCGCCACCGCCTATGGCATCTCCGTCACCGGGGCTATGGTGGTGACCACGATCATGGCCTTCGAATTCGTCCGCAAGAAGTGGAACTGGAGCCTGCCGCTCGCCACCGTCATGCTCCTTCCGCTGCTCGTCCTCGAACTCGTCTTCCTGGGGGCCAATCTGCTGAAGATCCAGGATGGCGGCTATGTGCCGGTTCTCTTTGCAGCCGCCTTCACCGTCGTCATGTGGACCTGGCGGCGGGGCACGGCGATCATCTTCCGGAAGACCCGGCGCGACGACATTCCGCTCGAAGACTTCGTCCGCATGATCGAAAAGAAGGGCGAGCATGGGCCGGCGCGTGTGTCCGGCACGGCGATCTTCCTGACCAGCGACCCGACCCGCGCGCCAGCGGCCCTGATGCACAATCTCAAGCACAACCACGTCATCCATGAACGCAACATCATTCTCACCATCCGGACGCTCGGCCGGCCACGCGTCGCGGAGCACGAGCGGTTTGAGGTGGATGAGATCTCGGAACGTTTCTCGCGCGTCGAGATACGATTCGGCTTCATGGAAACACAGAACGTCTCGAAGACGCTGGCCAGCCTGCGCCGCGGGGGGCTGAAGTTCGACATCATGTCGACTTCCTTCTATCTGGGGCGGCGCAAGCTGGTGGTGGGTGCCGGCATGGGCATGCCCCATTGGCAGGATCGCCTTTACATAGCGCTCGCCGAGGCCGCCGCCGACCCGTCGGATTACTTCCGGCTGCCGGCGAACCGCGTCATTGAACTGGGCTCGCACGTCGTCATCTGACGGCGAGGGAGCGCCGCGAAATACAGCAAGGCCGTCGGCGCATCCGGCGGCCTTATCCGTTTCTCCCGTGCACTCTCGAACCTGTGATCCGGTGTTAACCAAGCATCAAGGTTAACAGGAGATATTTCTCTAATGTAATCCTGTTGGGGACCGGTACGCCGGACCCGCGTCGGTATGAGTTGGAGTGTGGCCTTGCGTCCCAAGTTTCGTCCTTCGAAGAAGGTCCTCTCCCGATTGGAGAACTGGACCTCTCCCCTGGTCTTCGGCCTCGCCTCCTGGCTGATCTTCCCCACTGTGGCCGCCCAGGCCGATATGGCCGGTCTTCTCACCGGGCTTGATCGTGGCACCAGCAATTGGCGCATGGTCATGACATCGTCGCCGGCCGGCTCCATCCACCAGGCCAGTCTCGCCTTTTCCGAGGACGAGGCGTCCTTGGCCCTCTCCGGGGGCGCGGGCCTCATTCTGCCCGATGGCCGCCGGATCGCCTTCGATGGCGGCAAGGCGGATCCCGGTTCCCTGCCGGACGAAATGCGCGTCACCCGCGACCAGAAGAAGGGCAGGGTGGTCGCTGTCGAACACATGCTGCCGCCGCGCGCTTTCTCTGCCGGATCGATCCTGCAGCGCTCCAGCTCCCTCATGGAGCCGAAACTGAAGACGCCGTCCGTATTCGCCCGCGAAGGCGACAAGGCGACGCCGGTCGAACTCGCAAGTTTCTATTTCAAGCGCGACAAGCCGCCTGTCGACCCGTCACTCACGCCGATGGTCGCGGACCTCGTCACAAACGCGGTTCCCGACGTGTTGGCGACCGCCTACGCGCCACCGCCACCGGATTATGCCTCTGTCTCCCCGTTCGACAGCATCCTCACGGATCAGCAGGAGGACCAGGGCCGCTTCATTCCGGAGATCGGGCCGCAGGACCATGCCTGGGCCGCCACCCCGCTGCCGGCCGGTGTCTTCTCCGACAAGGAGCAGAAATGTCTGGCAGAGGGCATCTATTTCGAAGCACGCGGAGAATCGGTGAAAGGCCAGGCGGCCGTTGCTCAGGTCATCCTCAACCGCGTCCGCAACCCACACTATCCGGGCAGCATTTGCGGCGTCGTCTATCAGAACGAGGACTGGCGCAACCGTTGCCAGTTCTCCTTCGCCTGCGACCGTATCCCCGACATCATCACCTCACCGCGCCACTGGAAGGTCGCCAAGGAGATTGCCATGGCGGTCACCGCCGGCAAGATCTGGTTCAAGGATGTCGGCTCGGCCACCCATTACCACGCGACCTATGTCCGCCCCGCCTGGGGCCCGACGATGAAACGGGTCGAGAAGATCGGCAAGCACATCTTCTACCGCACCTATGGCGGCGGCTGGAGCTGATCGCACCAGTCGACATGCCGCATGTCTGACCGCCAACCCGACACGAACCGAGCGCTGACTCGTTCTGCAAGGCCCCGGCGCGAGTCTCCGGCGTCCGGCAAGCGCGGGATTCTCGTGCTTGTTTGCAGCCAAGTGGACCGAATTGTCCCATGTCATGCGGCATAAAACGCCGCATTGAGCTTAAGCCTATGAAATATATGGGTTAATTTGTCTTGTAACTTGCCCTCTCTATGCCTTGACTATGCGGGGCCTCAAAATTATGGTGCGGCCGACTTCAAAGCGGGCCAGAAGGGTTTGTATCCGGCCGTTTCTGCATTCCTTTCGGGCGTAAACGGCCCATAGAAGACGGAGCGGGCGAACTGACCATGACGGACAAGCAAGAAGAGGGTCTGGACGAACGTCGTCGACGACTGGCCGCGGAGCTCGCACAGCGAGGTGTCGCGGACAAGACCGAGGAACGCGACGAGAAGCGCGCCGAAGAAACCCGGAAGGGTTACGGAATGGCGATGAAGATCTCGAGCGAATTCATCTCGGCGGTCATCGTGGGTGCGATCCTGGGCTATCTTTTTGACCACTTTGTGGGCACGGGGCCATGGGGCATGATTGTCATGTTGCTGTTGGGCTTCTGTGCCGGCGTATTGAACGTCATGCGGACTGTGGGAATGGTGGCCTCGGCTCATCCGGCGGATCGCAAGATGGATTTGACCAACAAGGGCGAAGACCGCTAGTCGGTCGTCGCAGTATGAAAGTGCCCGCCTCTGGCGGCAAAAGCGAAAGAGCAGAACGTGGCGAACGATCCGACTCATCAGTTCCTGGTTCAAAAGATTGTGCCGATCGAAATCGGTGGAATCGATTTCTCCTTCACCAACGCTTCGCTGTTCATGGTCGCAACGGTCGCAGTCGCTGCCGGTTTCCTCTATTTTTCCACGGCCAATCGCGGCTTGATCCCGACGCGCATGCAGTCGGTCGCCGAGATGTCCTATGAATTCATTGCCTCGATGCTGCGCGAAGGTGCCGGCAGTCACGGGATGAAGTTCTTCCCCATGGTTTTCTCGCTGTTCATGTTCATTCTGACGGCGAACCTTCTCGGGATGATGCCTTACTTCTTCACCGTCACCAGCCAGATCATCGTGACCTTCGCCCTCGCGCTCTTCGTCATCGGCACAGTGGTCGTCTACGGCTTCTACAAGCACGGTTTCCACTTCTTGCAGATCTTCGTCCCGAGCGGTGTTCCCGGCGCGCTTCTGCCGCTGGTCGTGATGATTGAAATCATCTCGTTCCTGTCGCGTCCGATCTCTCTCTCCGTGCGTCTCTTCGCCAATATGCTGGCCGGACACATCACGCTCAAGGTTTTCGCAGGCTTCGTCACCTCGCTCAGCGCGCTCGGTGCGCTCGGCATCGGTGGTGCGATCCTGCCCCTTCTCATGACCGTCGCCCTGACGGGTCTCGAGTTCCTCGTCGCCTTCCTCCAGGCCTACGTTTTTGCGGTGCTGACTTGCATGTACCTCAACGACGCAATACACCCCGGCGGGCACTAAGGATCACCGACATCGGCGCTTTCGCGCCAGTCAAAAGCCGCAACAACCCATCTCGAAGGAGTTTATTCATGGAAGCGGAAGCAGCAAAGTACATCGGCGCAGGTCTGGCTTGCTTTGGCATGGCCGGCACGGCTCTTGGCCTCGGCAACATCTTCGGCAATTACCTGGCGGGCGCTCTGCGCAATCCGTCTGCCGCTGACAGCCAGTTCGGCCGTCTGGTATTCGGCTTCGCCGTTACGGAAGCTCTGGGCATCTTCTCGCTGCTCATCGCTCTCCTTCTCCTGTTCGCCGTCTGATAACGGCTGGAGTTTGAGATCACGGCGCGCCGACAAGGACGCCGTGATCTCGTGCATCTGAGCATACACCTGGAGGTGAGCATGTTTGTGACCCCCGCCTTTGCAGAGGAAACTCCGGCAGAAGGCCAGCTTCACACCGAGACCGGCGTGGCCCAAGACGCGGGACATGGCGGCGGCGTGTTCCCGCCGTTCGATTTCTCGACCTATCCGTCGCAGCTTCTGTGGCTGGTGATTACCTTCGGCGTGTTCTACAGGCTCATGCAGAAGGTCATCGTTCCGCGCGTCGGCGGCATTCTCGAAAATCGTCACGACCGCATCGCTCAGGATCTCGACGAGGCTGCTCGTCTGAAGTCCGAAGCGGATGCTGCCATTGAAACATACGAGCGCGAGCTGACCGCGGCCAAGGCGAAAGCCGGCCAGATCGCGTCTGCCGCCCGTGATGCGTCCAAGGCCAAGGCCGACGCCGAGCGCGCTGCCATCGAAGCGGAACTCTCCGCAAAGATCGCTGCCGCCGAAAGCCGCATCGCTGACATTAAGGCCCGCGCATTCGCTGAAGTCGACACGATCGCCATCGACACTGTCGGCACGATCGTCGAAGAACTCATCGGTGCCAAGTCGACCGCAGCCGACATCAAGGCTGCCGTGTCCGGCATCGCCAAGCAGGGAGCCTGAGCACCATGGACGCAACATTTTGGGCATTCGTTGGTCTCATCCTGTTTCTCGTTCTCGTGGCCTACCTGAAGGTTCCGGGCATGATGGCCAAGGCCCTCGACGAGCGCGCGGACAAGATCCGCGACGAACTCGCCGAAGCCAAGCGCCTGCGCGAAGAGGCCCAGCACGTGCTGGCCGAATATCAGCGCAAGCGCAAGGAAGCCGAAGCCGAGGCAGCCTCGATCGTTGCTGCAGCCGAGCGCGAGGCCGCAGCCCTCACGGCTGAAGCCAAGCAGAAGACCGAGGAATTCGTGACCCGCCGCAACGCGCTTTCCGAGCAGAAGATCAAGCAGGCCGAAACCGAAGCCGTGAACGCCGTTCGCGCTGCGGCCGTCGATCTCGCGATTGCCGCTGCCGAGAAGGTGCTTGCCAAGAAGGCCGACGAGGGTGTTCAGCAGACGCTGTTCAAGGCCTCTGTTGCAGAGGTTAAGTCGCGTCTGAACTGAGTTCGGCCGACAAGCCTGCGAAGGCAGTCTGATTATTGACGCCCCGATCGGTTCGCCCGGTCGGGGCGTTTTCGTTTGCGAGGACAAGGGATGAAAACCTTCCGGCTTTCGTCTCTTGCACTGGACGTGCTTGGCGCAGGCGGCTGCCGCCCACCTGTACGGATGCCGACGGTCTGCTCGACCGAAGATCGTCCATGAGGGTTCAGGCTATCCTCTTGCAGCTGCAGGCCGGATGCTGAGTCAGTCGCGCTGGGGACCCGCTTCATCGATCACTGTCGCCTTGAGGGGGCGAAAGCTCATGCGGTGCAGCGGACAGGGGCCGTGTGTGACGAGGGCGGTACGATGACGGTCGGTGCCGTAGCCGGCATGAACTTCGAAGCCATAATCAGGATAGACGATGCCGGCCCGTACCATCATGCGATCGCGCATGACCTTGGCGATGATCGAGGCGGCTGCGATCGAGACCGAACGCGCATCGCCCTTCACCACCGCTTCGCCGGTACAGGTAAGCCCCATGGGAACATCGCGCCCGTCGGCCAGGACATGGCGTGCCTCGAGGCCCAGACCGGCGACGGCCCGTCGCATGGCATCGAGGCTGGCTTTGCGGATGTCAATGATGTCGATCCGTTTCGGCGATGAGGAGGCGATGGAGACGGTGGCCAGGGAAAGGATCCGCTCATACAGCACTTCGCGCTGGGCGGCGGACAGCTTCTTCGAATCGTTCAGGCCCTCGGGAATGCGCTTCGGATCGAGAATGACGGCGGCCGCCACCACAGGGCCGGCCAGTGGCCCTCGGCCGGCCTCGTCCGTGCCGGCCACCGGCCACAGCAAACGCTTCCTGGCCCGGTTCTCCAGCGAGAAGTCCGGCACAAGCGGCAGGTCGGGAAAGAGGCCAGGAGAATCGGGTGGCGTGCGCTTTTTCATGCGGCTGAAATCGCACGCGCACCCGACCTCCTGCAAGTCCCCGGTCCCGATCGCCGATCATGGCGACAGGGGCGGCTTACCAGGGACAACATCCGGTGCGAGGCGGCGGACAACAGCACCGGAACTGAAAAAATCAAACAGTGTCAGAGCAGCGAGAGCTGCACTCCGTCGCTGTTGGGCGAAACGAACATGTCTTCCCGAAGCTGCAGGCTGCGGCGCATCAGGCCGAGCCGTTTGGTCGCCATTTCGAACCGGCGGCTGATCTGCCAGGCATAGGGACCGGCCCCCTTCATCCGCTTGCCGAACTCGGCGTCGTAATCCTTGCCGTCGCGCATGGAGCGCACCAGCGACATCACATGCCGATAGCGGTCAGGATAGTTCTGCAGCAGCCAGTCACGAAACAGCGGGCTCACCTCCAGCGGCAGGCGCAAAAGAACATAACTCGCCTCGGAAGCGCCGGCGGCCTTGCCGCTGTCGAGAATACGCTCGATCTCGTGGTCGTTGAGAGCCGGAATAACCGGCGCCATCATCACCGCAACGGGAATGCCGGCCTCAGACAGAGCCTTGATCGCCTCAAGCCGCTTGGCTGGCGTCGAGGCTCTCGGCTCCATGGTCCGCGCCAGCTTCCGGTCAAGCGTCGTCACGGAAATGCCGACCTTGGCCAGACCACGCTTTGCCATCGACGCCAGAATGTCGAGATCCCGCAGGATGAGAGAGGACTTCGTGACGATCACGACGGGATGGTTCGCCTTGTCCAGCACTTCGAGGATCTGCCGCATGATGCGCCATTCCCGCTCGATCGGCTGATAGGGATCGGTATTGGTGCCGATCGCGATCGGCTTAACCTTGTAACCCGGCTTCGACAGCTCGCGTTCCAGCAGCCGCGGCGCATCCGGCTTGGCAAACAGCTTGGCCTCGAAGTCGAGACCGGCAGACAAGCCCATATAGCTGTGCGTCGGCCGGGCGAAGCAGTAGATGCAGCCATGCTCGCAGCCCCGGTAGGGATTGATCGAGCGGTCGAAGGGGATATCGGGCGAGTCGTTGCGGGTGATCACCGTGCGGGGCTTTTCGACCTGCACCTCTGTCTTGAAGGGCGGCATGTCTTCGAGCGTCTGCCAGCCATCGTCGAAGGCAACACGCTCCTGGGTCTCGAACCGACCGGCCGGGTTGATCCCGGCCGCACGGCCGCGCCGACGGTCGATCTCGATCCGCATTCCGGAGGCGCTCATCAGCGCATCGGCAATATCTGCCGTATTGCCAGGCTGGAAGGCAGCCTGGCTCGCAAGAGACAGCTCGTTCATGTTTGCTCCTCACGGGTTTGGCGACCCCGCTCAATGACTATATTCCTACCGCGGAAAAGAGAACAATGCAAGAACAAACTTGAGAAAACTGACTGTGGCAAAACTTTGTGCAATGCGGTAGATATAGGCAATGCTGACAGTCATCATGGAATGCCACGATCAGGAGCCCGAACTCGCACAGACCTTGTCGGTGCTGGTGGCGGGTGCGGTGGAAGGTCTTGTCAGCGACGTCATCGTGCTGGATCACGGCTCGCGCGATGGTTCATCCATCGTTGCGGATGCGGCCGGTTGCCGCTTTTACCAGCAATGGGACATGAAGGAATTGCTGGCGACGGCGCGTGGCGAATGGCTGCTGCTGATCGAGCCCGGTGCCCGTCTGGGCCTCGGCTGGGTGGATGAAGTCGCGGAATATGTCGCCCTCAACAAGGCGCCGGCCAGGTTTTCCGAAGCGCGCCGGTACCGGCTGCCTTTCTATCGCCGTCTGACGCGCAGCCGTCAGCTTCTGGAAAACGGCCTGCTGATCCCGAAGCGTCAGGCCCTTGGTCTGGCGGGTGAGGGCAGGGAACTGCTGCAACTGGCCAGAGGCCACAAGCCCCGCCGTCTCGCTTCCGAGATCATTCCTTCCTGGGTCGCCCGTGAAGCACGCCGCTGATCAGTTCTGGCCGCGTCTCAGATGTTCGTCCAGCCGCGGCATGATCTCCACGAAATTGCAGGGCATGTGCCGATAGTCGAGTTGCAGCTTGATGATGCCGTCCCAGGCATCCTTGCAGGCGCCGGGAGAGCCCGGCAGGACGAAGATGAATGTAGCGTTGGCCACGCCGCCGGTCGCTCGCGACTGGATCGTCGACGTCCCGATCTTGTCGTAGGAAATCCGGTGAAAGACTTCCGAGAAGCCGTCCATGCGCTTCTCGAACAGGGGCTCCAGCGCTTCAGGCGTCACGTCACGGCCCGTAAAGCCGGTCCCACCCGTGGTGATCACCACGTCGATTTCGCTCTGCTTGGTCCAGGCCTCGACCTGATCGCGGATCGCCAGCCTGTCGTCCTTCACGATGGCGCGTGCAATCAGACGATGGCCGGCCTCCTCGATCCGCCCCACCAGCGTATCGCCCGACTTGTCGTCGGCGTGGCCACGCGTGTCGGATACCGTCAGCACGGCGATGCCGACGGGAATGAAGGGGCGGTTTTCGTCGATTCGGCTCATTCAGGCCTCTCCCGGAACGGTGCGCGTCAAGAGCACATACCAGTTCGGCCGATAGGCGGAAAGCGCGAGCGCCGCCTTCATGGCGCCAGCCTCGGTCTCGTAGAGCCCGAAACAGGTGGCTCCGGAGCCTGACATGCGCGCGATACCGGCAAGGCTTTGGCCCAGAAGATCGCAGGCCTCTGCAATCTCGGGCACCAGCGCTTCCGCCACCGGCTGCAGATCATTGCGCAGGGGCGCGAGCGAACGCAGCCAGTCCGTAACATCGATGACGCCCGGGACCTCGCCAATGGGGGGATTGTCGCGCCGCGTCAGGTTCCGGAAGATATCCGGCGTGGACACCGGCTTCAGCGGGTTGACCAGCACCAGCGGCACGGAAGGCATTGCCACCTTCTCGATGGTTTCGCCGATCCCCCGCGCACGCAGTGGCACCGAGGCGAGACACATCGGCACGTCGGCCCCGAGCTGCAATGCGATCTGTTGCAGCGTCGCCTGCGGCAGCTCCGCCTTCCAGAGCCTGAGCAATCCCCGAAAGGTCGCAGCCGCATCCGCCGACCCGCCGCCGATGCCCGAAGCGATCGGCAGGCTCTTGTCGAGGGTAATCGAGACGGGCCCGTGCGGCTGACCGGCGTCGGCAAGCGCTGCCCGCAGCAGGTCGCGTGCCTTCAAGACCATGTTGTCGTCACCGGAGAGTTCGCCGCCGAAGCGACCGAGAAGACGGAATTCGTCCTTCTGCGAAGCCTCGAACGCCAATTCGTCCCCGTCCTCGGCAAAAGTGACGAGACTGTCCAGCAGATGATAGCCGTCGGCCCGTCGGCCCGTCACATGCAGAGCGAGGTTGATCTTGGCCGGGGCAGTCTCGATGACGCGCTCCGGCCGGTGCTCTGCAACAGGCTTCATGCGGATCAGGTCTTCTTG
Organism: Peteryoungia algae; assembly: GCF_030369675.1. Lineage (NCBI taxonomy): Bacteria > Pseudomonadati > Pseudomonadota > Alphaproteobacteria > Hyphomicrobiales > Rhizobiaceae > Peteryoungia > Peteryoungia algae. The sequence goes on from NZ_CP128477.1 coordinate 4,230,776, forward strand.
TCGTCTTTCTTGGGCTCTTCGGCCGGATTGGCCTCGACCTTGGCCGCATCCGATTCGATCGGCGGCAGGCCCTTGTTGATCTTGGCCTGGATCTTCGGCACCTCTGCCTCTTCAGGCTCGGATGCCAGCGCACGCTTCCACTGATACGTGGCTTCCAGTTTGCGGCCCACGCGCCAATAGGCGTCGCCCAGATGGTCGTTGATCGTCGCGTCGCCTGCGCGCAGCTCGATCGCCCGTTCCAGTTCCACCACCGCCTCATCGAAACGGCCGAGGCGATAATAGGCCCAGCCGAGCGAATCGACGATGTAGCCGTCATCGGGGCGCAGTTCGACGGCCTTCTTGATCATCTCCAGGCCTTCCTGAAGATTGCGGTTCATGTCGACCCAGGAATAGCCGAGATAATTGAGAACCTGCGGCTGGTCGGGATTGAGTTCCAGCGCCTTGCTGAAGTTCGGCTCCGCCTTGTCCCACTTCTTCAGCCGTTCATAGGCGATGCCGCGCTGGAAGTAGACCGACCAGTGGTTCCGCGCCGGCGTCTGGCCGATGATCTCGATGGCCTTGTCGTAATTGTCGGCCATCGCGCCGTAGTCCTTGGAATCGGACAACACGCTGCCATAGGCCAGATAACTGCGGACATCATTCGGGTCGGAAGCAATCAGTCCCTGAAGGTGTTCGCGCGCTTCCTTCACCTTGCCGGTCTCCGCCAGCGTCAGGCCGAGCTGCAGCTCGGAAATGCGCCGCATCGGCGAGGTCTCGGGCACCTGCCGGTAGAAGGCGATCGCCTTTTCCGGCTGCTTGGCATTTTCGGCAATGCCGCCGAGCAGAACCAGTGTGTCGGCCGCATCCTTGTCCAGCGCATGCGAGAGCTGGAGATAGAGCATGACAGTGTCTTCGGCGCCTTCGCGATTGAGGGCCCCGCCGATCGAGAAGAGCACGCCGGCCGCACCCTGTACGGCATTGGCGACGATGGGATCCGGTTGGCGTCCGGCCTCGATCTCGTCACGCAGCGCCTTGAACGGTGCAAAATTGGTGATCAGTTCATCGCCGGCCGCCAGCGCATCAAGCGCCTTCTGCTTGTTGCCGGCACCAGCTTCGAGTGTGGAGAGCGCCATGACTGCCCGGGCGAATGTGTCAGGAGCTGTCGCCCCGCCGTTGCGGTCCGTCACCGTGTCCGTGAGCGCCTTGCGGGCGGCATCGATGTCGCCGGTCTGCGCGGCGATGACGCCGGCATTGTAGTTGCGGAAGATGCCGTACCAGCTGGGGCCGTCGAGCTCTTGCACGAGCTTCAGCGCTTCCTTGCCCTTGCCGTCGCCGACCATGGCCCAGGCAATGAGAAGCTGGTTCATCAGCCGGTCGAGATCGTTCGGGCCTTCATACTTGAAGTGCTTCAGGGCATCCGAATAGTCGCCATCCCGGATGGCCCGGAAGCCGAGCGCGACCGAGGTCACCCGCTCGACGGCCGGATCGCTTTCCAGCGTCTTGGCGAGGTCGGCCCCTTCGTCGAACTCCCCGTTCATGAACAGCGCGATCATCAGTCGCTGTTGCAGTTCGAGTTCATTCGGGGTGAATTCCAGCGCCTTCTTGTAGAACTTCACCGCATTCGGATAGTCGCGGTCAGTCTCTGCCGTGCGCGCGGCCAGGAATGCGCCGGCGTAGGAATCGACGCCCTGGATGTCGAAGCTCTCCGAGCCGGCCTGATCTGGGGCAGAGGAGGCTGACGCGAACTGTCCGTGCGAGACGCTCAGGAGCAGCGCCAGCGCTGTGCTGGCGAGAGTGCGAAGGGCGGGGCTTTGCCGCATGACGAGCCTTTCAAGAACCGGGGTTCGATCGCTGATGCCCGGGACCGGGCAATCAGCAATGATTCATGGACAGAATGGCTTTTTTGAAGCAGCCCCGCAAGGCGATCACGGGATCTGCGTCAATTCACACGGGAAATGCAGAAATCGATCACGTCGTTCAGGGCGCTCTTCCATGGCGTTTCCGGCAACGGGGCAAGAGCGTCCCGCGCGATCGTGCCATAATGTTGCGCCCGCTGGATCGTATCCGAAAGGGCGCCATACTTGCTGATCAGGCCGAGTGCCTTTTCCAGCCTGACATCGTCGTTCTGGCCGCCTTCGATCGACTCTTTCCAGAATTGGCGATCGGCAGCCGTGCCCCGGCGGTAGGAGAGGATGACCGGCAGCGTGATCTTGCCTTCGCGGAAATCGTCGCCGACATTCTTGCCGGTTTCGGCAGCCTTGCCGCCGTAGTCCAGCACATCGTCGACCAGCTGGAAGGCAAGGCCGAGATTCATGCCATAGGATTTCAGTGCGCTGCGGGTCGCCCGGTCGGTGCCGGCGACGATCGGGCCGACTTCGGCTGCTGCCGCAAAGAGCGCTGCCGTCTTGGCGCGAATGACGGCGAGATAGTCATCTTCCGTCGTTTCCATGTTCTTGGCGACGGAAAGCTGCAGCACCTCGCCTTCGGCAATCACACAGGCCGCCGTCGAGAGAACGTCGAGCGCGTCGATCGATCCGACCTCGACCATCATGCGAAACGCCTGGCCGAGCAGGAAGTCGCCGACCAGCACGCTTGCCTGATTGCCCCAGATGGTGCGGGCCGTGGACTTGCCGCGGCGAAGATCGCTTTCGTCCACCACGTCATCATGCAGAAGCGTTGCCGTATGCATGAATTCGACCGAGGTCGCGAGCTTGATGTGGTGATCCCCTTCATAGCCGAACATCGCAGCGGTCGCGAGCGTCAGCATGGGGCGCAGGCGTTTGCCGCCGGACGAGATCAGGTGGTTGGCCACCTCCGGAATCATCTGCACATCAGAGCCGGCCTTCGACAGGATCAGCTGGTTGACGCGCTCCATGCCGCTTTTCGTCAGGTCCACCAGAGGCTTGACGGATGCCTGTTTGTTTTTGCTTTCCTCAAGCGGTATGACTACGCCCAACGCACCGGACTCCTGTTCAGTTTGGTCGCCGACAATAAAAAGCCGGGAAGGCCACGGCAAGGGGCGAATTGCCTCGGCTGGCGGCTGGAACACGGTTTTACCCGTTAACAGTGAGTTCTGAATTCGATGCATGAGATCATTCGCAGCAACGACGTCGTCCTGCTGTCTTTCGCCGAAAGCCTGATGCGCGACGCCGGCATCGCCTCGATGATCGCCGATCAGTCGATGAGCATCCTGGAAGGGTCGCTCGGAATGCTCCAGCGGCGCCTGTTGGTCGATGCCGATTGCATCGATCAGGCCCGCCGCATCCTCACCGATGCCGGCCTCGGTGCGGAACTGCGCGACCACGATATGTGAGCGCCATGGTCGAAGCGTCTGACAGCAACGCCGACATGACCGTCCAGGAAAGCGTTGACGCCTTTCACCGGGGGCGGTTCCATCTCGTGCAGCCGGCCGGCCATGGCCATCGTGCCGGCATGGACGCCATGTTGCTCGCCTCGCTCGTCGCCGACAACCGTGTGGTCCGTGTCGCCGATCTCGGCGCCGGAGCCGGTGCAGCCGGTCTCGCTGTTGCCTCGCGCCTGCCAAAGGCCAGCGTGGTTCTCGTCGAGCGCTCTCCGGATATGGCGGGTTTCGCGCGCAAGAGCCTCGCTTTGCAAGACAATGCCGAATTGGCGACGCGCGCCGAAGTGCTGGAGACGGATGTCACCTTGACGGGCCATGCACGGGTGGCAGCCGGCCTCGTCGATAACACCTTCCACCATGTCATCATGAACCCGCCCTTCAACGATCCCGGTGATCGAAGGACGCCGGATGTCCTGAAGGCCGAGGCCCATGCGATGACGGAGAACCTGTTCGAAAGCTGGATACGCACGGCGGCCGCAATTGCGATGTCCGGCGGCCAGCTTTCCCTGATCGCGCGGCCCCAGTCGATTGCCGAAATCATCGCCGCCTGCGGTCGTCGCTTCGGCGGCCTCGAGATCACGGCGATCCATCCACGCGAAGGGGAAAATGCCACCCGGATCCTCGTGACGGGTGTCAAGGGATCGCGCGCCCGTCTGCAGATGCGCGCGCCTCTCCTGATGCATGACCGACCTGACAGTCATGCCTTCGCGCCCCTTGTGGACAGCCTGAACAACGGTCGCGCCGGTTATTCGCGTTTGCGTTGAGAGCTTTGATTTTTCGCCGGAACCATTGTGTTCGGCCCTTGGCTCCTTACATCTCGTCTCAGATTGAAGATCGTAAGGAGTTGAAACGCGACAATGGCAGACTTTCTGAAACGGCTGGTTCCCAAGCGCTTCCAGAGGAAGGGCGTCGTCATTCCGGTCGTCAGGCTGCACGGGCCGATCATGAGCGGCGGTTCGCGCTTTCGCCCCGCATTGAATCTCTCCTCGATCGCCGGTCAGCTGGAAAAGGCCTTCTCCATGAAGGACAGCCCGGCCGTGGCACTCTCGATCAATTCGCCCGGCGGCTCTCCCGTCCAGTCGCGCATGATCTACGACCGTATCCGGGCGCTTGCCGAAGAGAAGAACAAGCACGTGCTCGTCTTCATCGAGGACGTCGCGGCCTCCGGCGGCTACATGATCGCCATCGCCGGCGACGAGATCATTGCTGACGCAACCTCCATCGTCGGCTCGATCGGCGTCGTTTCCGGTGGCTTCGGTTTTCCCGAACTCCTCAAGAAAATCGGTGTTGAACGCCGCGTCTATACCGCAGGCGAAAACAAGGTGATTCTCGATCCCTTCCAGCCGGAGAAGGAAAGCGACATTGAATATCTGAAGACCCTCCAGCTGGAGATCCACGAGATCTTCATCGACATGGTCAAGGCGCGCCGTGGCGCGTTGCTCGCCGACGACCCGACCTTGTTCTCGGGCCTGTTCTGGACCGGTCGCAAGGGGCTGGATCTCGGGCTTGTCGATCGCCTCGGCGGCATGCGCGAGGAGATCAAGACACGCTATGGCAAGGATGCCCGGCTCGAACTCATCGGCGCGCAAAAAGGTCTCTTCGGCCGCCGCGCCCCCGGTATTGGTGCCTTCGGGTCGGTTGACCAGATCGCGGTTCAGGCCGTCGCCGGTCTTGCAGAGACGCTTGAGGAAAAGGCACTATGGGGCCGCTACGGTCTCTGACCGAAGCGCGATTCGAAGGCGGATGGGCGAGGGGACATGGCGCAGCTGATATTTCTGACGATTCTGGTCGGTGGCGCCTGGTTGCTCTACCGCCGGTTTGTCGCTGATGCGGAAAAGCTGGCGGCGAAATCGCGCGCCGAAGAAAAGGAGCGTCAGAACGAGGCCATTGGCACGCTCATTCAGGACCCGGAAACGGGCGAGTATCGACCCCGCCGCGCGGACGATGAGATTTGACCGCGACCTGCTTGTCGCACGGGATCCACTTGCCCGGGGTGTTCTGACGAAAAATTCGATCTCTCGATGTGTTGGAGGGAACAATTTTCGAGATGGTGCTTTTAAGTCGCTGTCATACAGTGTGACGCGGGAGTTTGATGAGGTACGGCGAGGAATTCCTGGGCGTCGAATGCGGCGTCGCACGCCACTTGAACGAGGTGGACTGGGCGGCAACTTCCCTTGGTCCGGTCGATGGCTGGTCACTCTCCCTGAAGGCCGTCATACGCACGGCCCTGTCTTCCCGCCAGCCCATGTCCTTCTGGTGGGGCGAAGACCTGCTGCAATTTCACAACGATTCCTATGCGCCCATGTTGGGCAATCGAGTCAATCACTCGATCGGCAGGCCTTTTCGCGAGGTCTGGCCCGATGTCTGGGATGCCGTCTATCCTTTTATCCAGATGGCACTTTCCGGTAAGGGAACCTGGCAGGAAAACATGCCGCTGGTCATGAGGCGCAACGGTTATGACGAACAGACCTACTGGACCTTTTCCTACAGCCCTCTCTACGACGATGATGGTCGCATCGCCGGACTTCTGAATACGGTGACCGAGACCACTCAGGCGGTGGCGGACCGCAAGGCGCTGGAAGAGGCCTATCGCGATGCCCAGAAGCATCTGGTCGAGCGTGCTGGATATGAAGACGAACTCAGGCTTCTCAACCGCGAGCTTGCCCACCGGATGAAGAACACGCTGTCCATGGTGCAGGCCATTGTCAGCCAGAGCCTCCGCAACGCAACGTCACTGACAGATGCCAGTGCCATCATCGCCGCCCGCATCCAGACCCTGGCGAAGGCGCAGGACGTGCTCACCGGCATGAGCGTCACAGCTGCCGAGATCTCCGCCATCACCAATGCGGCACTCGCCCCCCATCAGGATGGCGCTGACCGCATCCACCTTGACGGCCCGCGCGTATACCTGTCCGCCCAGCAGGCCCTCGGCCTGTCGCTGGCCGTCCACGAACTGGCCACCAACGCGACGAAATACGGCGCCCTTTCGGTGCCGCAGGGACGTGTGGACATAACCTGGTCTCATCATCTCGGCGACGACTTCACTTTCGACTGGCGTGAAAGCCGAGGGCCGCATGTCTTACAACCGACCCGCCGTGGCTTCGGCTCACGCCTGACGGAGCGCATCGTCTCCGATCTCTTCAAGGGCCAGGCGAAAATCGATTTCGCGCCTGATGGCGTCGTCTTCTCGCTGGTCGGCAAGCTGCACCAGGTGGCGGACCTCGACCATTGAGGCGGCCGATACAGGTGCTGGCATTTCGGCCTGTTGAAGCGTCCCGGCAGCGGAGGTGCTTGACCCTTACCTCCGCTCATGGCACCAGACGGGCCGCAACATGAGCCAAGCCGATGGATAGCCCGATGACCACGCCCCTTGCCCCGCACATGGACCCCAAGCGTTCCTTTCAGGCGCTGATCCTGACGCTGCACGCCTATTGGGCCGACAAGGGCTGCGCCGTGCTTCAGCCCTACGACATGGAAGTCGGCGCCGGCACGTTCCATCCGGCGACCACGCTGCGTGCTTTGGGGCCCAGGCCCTGGCGTGCGGCTTATGTCCAGCCCTCGCGCCGTCCGTCCGATGGCCGCTACGGCGAAAACCCGAACCGCTTGCAGCACTACTATCAGTATCAGGTCATCCTGAAGCCGAACCCGTCGAACCTGCAGGAACTCTATCTCGGTTCGCTGAAGGCAATCGGGCTGGACCCGCTGCTGCATGACATCCGTTTCGTGGAAGACGACTGGGAAAGCCCGACGCTCGGCGCCTGGGGCCTCGGCTGGGAATGCTGGTGTGACGGCATGGAAGTCTCGCAGTTCACCTACTTCCAGGCCGTCTGCGGCATCGACTGCTCGCCGGTCGCGGGCGAACTGACCTACGGCCTTGAGCGTCTTGCCATGTATGTCCAGGGCGTCGACAATGTCTACGACCTCAACTTCAACGGCCGCGAAGGCGAAGAAAAGATCTCCTATGGCGACGTCTTCCTGCAAGCCGAGCAGGAATATTCCCGCCACAACTTCGAATTCGCCAACACCGAGATGCTGCATCGCCATTTCATCGATGCCGAAAAGGAATGCCAGGCCCTGCTCGCCGCCGGCGCCCCCGCCGACCCGGAAAACCAGCGCCTGCACAAATGCGTCTTCCCGGCCTATGACCAGTGCATCAAGGCGTCCCACATCTTCAACCTGCTCGACGCCCGTGGCGTAATCTCGGTGACAGAACGCCAGGCCTATATCGGCCGCGTCCGCGCGCTGGCGAAAAGCTGCGGCGAGGCATTCCTGCTGACCGATGCCGGTGGCGTGAATTTCGGCAAGGCGGCTTGACGGTTTTTCCCGTCGAAATGGTCTGAACCCGGTGCGAGATGGCCATGACTTTCTCGCGATGAACCGCTAACGTGCGGCCATATCAGCTGGGAGCCCGCCATTCATGTTCACGACACTGGCCATTATCGCCGCCATCGGTGCCTATCTCGTCTTCGTCTACAACGGCCTCGTCAAGGCCCGGCAGATGGCGGAAGAGGCCTGGTCCGGCATCGACGTGCAGCTCAAGCGCCGCGCCGATCTGATCCCCAACCTGATCGAGACGGTCAAGGGTTACGCCGGCCACGAAAAGGGCACGCTCGAAAGTGTCATCGAACTGCGCAACAAGGCTCAGGCCGTACCGTCAGGTGATGTGGCCGGCCGCGCTGCCGCCGAAGGTCTGCTGGGTGCTGCCCTCGGCAAGATTGTCGCCCTTGCCGAAGCCTATCCGGACCTGAAGGCCAATGAGAATTTCGTCGAGCTGCAGAAGTCGCTGGAAACCATTGAAGGCGAGATCCAGATGTCCCGCCGATATTACAATGGTGCCGCCCGTGATCTGAACGTCAAGGTCGAGAGCTTCCCTTCCAATCTCGTTGCCGGCCAGTTCGGCTTCTCGAAGAAACCCTATTTCGAGATTGCCAACGAGGCCGACCGTGCGGTACCGACGGTCAAGTTCTGACGTCCTTTTGGCGGACGCCACAGTAGAGACCGGGATCATGACGACTGACAGTGTAACCATCCTTCCGCCCACCCATGCCTTGACCGGCAGGGTGAGCCCTCCAGGTTCGAAATCCATCACCAATCGCGCCCTGCTGCTTGCCGGCCTTGCGAAAGGCACGAGCCGCCTGACCGGCGCCCTCAAAAGCGACGACACGCGCTATATGGCCGAAGCCCTTCGCCAGATGGGCGTGACCGTCGAGGAGCCGGATGCCACCACCTTCGTCGTCAGCAGCACCGGCGAGCTGAAGGCGCCTGCCGCCCCGCTTTTCCTCGGCAATGCCGGAACCGCCACCCGCTTCCTGACGGCAGCGCTGGCGCTGGGACACGGCCGCTACATCGTCGATGGTGACGAACACATGCGCAAGCGGCCGATCAAGCCGCTGGTCGAGGCGTTGCAGTCGCTCGGTGTCGCCATCGCCGCCCCCTCGGGATGCCCACCGGTCGCCATCGATGCCAAGGGTGCCTTCGGGAAGAACCACGTCGTCATCGATGCCGGCCTCTCCAGTCAATATGTCTCGGCGCTGCTGATGGCCGCCGCCTGCGCCGCCGAGCCCTTCGAGATCGAACTTGCCGGTGCCGATATCGGCGCCCGCGGATACATTGACCTGACACTCTCCGCCATGCGCGCCTTTGGCGCACGGGTCGAGCAGCCGACGCCGGCCTCCTGGCGCATCGAGCCGACGGGTTATACCGCGACCGATTTCCACATCGAACCGGATGCCTCCGCCGCCACCTATCTCTGGGGCGCGGAAGTGCTGACCAGGGGCCAGATCGACATCGGCACGCCCTCTGCCGATTTCACCCAGCCCGATGCCAAGGCCTATGACGTGATCGCGCAGTTCCCGAACATGCCCGCCGTCATCGACGGCAGCCAGATGCAGGACGCGATCCCGACGATCGCCGTGCTCGCCGCCTTCAACGAGACGCCGGTGCGTTTCGTCGGTATCGAGAACCTGCGCGTCAAGGAATGCGACCGCATCCGCGCCGTCTCGACGGGCCTCAACGCCATCCGCCAGGGCCTGGCGAAGGAAGAGGGCGACGATCTTCTCGTTTTCGCCGATCCGTCGCTGGCCGGCCAGTCTTTGCCGGCTGATATCGACACCTTCGCCGATCATCGCATCGCCATGAGCTTTGCGCTGGCCGGCCTGAAGATCCGCGACATCACCATCCTCGACTCCGGCTGCGTGGCCAAGACCTATCCCGGCTACTGGGATGCGCTGGCCTCGCTCGGCGTCGATCTCGTCAGGAACGCCCCCAAATGACAATGCTCCTTCGCCTGTGCCCCGCTTTGCTTCTCGTTCTCTGGATGGCATGCGGCGCGCAGGCCGAGGAAGTCATCCGCGACTACCACGCCGACATCACCGTCCTTCCCGATGCTACGATCGAGGTGACGGAAACGATCACCGTCAATGCCGAGGGCAATGACATCAAGCGCGGCATTTTTCGCGATTTCCCGCTCTATGCCGTCGATCAGAATGGCTTTCGCCGGCAGGTCGATTTCGACCTGATCTCGGTCGAACGGGACGGCCAGCCGGAAGACCATCACACCGAAAGTGTAACCGGCGGTATCCGCATCTATACCGGCTCGGCCGAGGTCTTCCTCGAGCCCGGCGAATTCACCTACGCGATCACCTATCGCACCGGTCGCCAGATCCGCTATTTCGACGACCACGACGAACTCTACTGGAACGTCACCGGCAATGGCTGGATGTTCCCGATCGAGCAGGCAAGCGCCAGTGTAACGCTGCCGGACGGTGCGGTGCCGACGCGAACAGCCGTCTACACCGGCCCGATGGGATCCACGGCCCAGAATGCCCGCGAGATGCCCGGCTCGGACGGTCTGGAATTCCAGACAACACGGCCGCTTGGCCCCGGGGAGGGGCTGACCATCGTGCTCGGCTTCGACAAGGGCCTGGTCGCAGCGCCATCGGCTGAGGACGGCTTCTGGTGGTTCCTGCGCGACAATCTCAACTTGATCATCGCTCTGGGTGGCCTGATCGTCGTTTCGCTCTACTATCTGCGCTCCTGGTTCGCCGTTGGCCGCGATCCCGCGAGGGGTGTCGTCGTGCCGCGCTGGGATGCCCCTGACGGTATCTCCCCGGCGCTGGTCAACTACATCGAGAACAAGGGCTTTTCTGGCGGTGGCTGGACGGCGCTCTCGGCCTCGGCGCTTGATCTCGCCGTCAAGGGCTATGTCGAACTCGATGATCTCGACGCCGGCATCACCATCCGCCGCACCAAGAAGCCTGTCGACGGCAGGCTCGAATCCGGCCAGGCCCTGTTGATCAGGGAAATCCCGTCTGCGGGTGACGAACTCGTCATCGACAAGGAGAACGGCAAGCGTGTCCAGAGCGTGGGGTCCGCCTTCCGTCAGGCGATCGAGAAGGAGCACCGCGACAAGTACTACAAGGGCAATGCCGGCTATATCGGTTTCGGTATCGGCCTGTCCGTCGTCATCATTCTCGCACTCTTCATCTTCGGTTCGCTGGACGAAGACGTCTATGCCATGATGCTGGTCCCCACCTTCTTCGCCATTTTCTTCGGAAGCTTCACCGTCGGGCTCGTCAAGATGTTCCAGCGCGGCCGCTCGCTCTTCACCAAGATCATCTCCATTCTGGCGCTTGCATTCATCGGTTTCGTCGCCCTGTCGACCATGGGGCTGATGCTGATCTCCATGTGGATGGATCTCGAACAGACCCACCAGATCCCGGTATTGCTGGCGTTCGGCGGCATCCTGCTGGTCAATTTCCTGTTCCTCTTCCTGATGGGCGCGCCCACGCCACTCGGTCGCAAGCTGATGGACGGCATCGAGGGCCTGCGCATCTATCTGACGCTGGCCGAAAAGGACCGGATGAACATGGCCGGAGCCCCGACCATGTCGCCCAGCCATTTCGAAAAACTTCTGCCCTACGCCGTGGCGCTCGGCGTTGAAAAGCCCTGGTCGCGAACCTTCGAAACCTGGCTTGCAACCGCTGCCGCCGGAGCCGCATCCGCGGCCTATGCTCCGGCTTGGTATCACGGCAACAATCCGGGCGGATTTGGCGGTCGCATCGGCGGGTTCTCGTCGTCAATGGCCTCCACCATTGCCTCCACCATTCCCGCTCCGCCGCCTTCCAGTTCGTCCTCCTCTTCAGGCTTCTCCGGCGGATCCTCGGGCGGCGGCGGTGGAGGTGGCGGCGGGGGAGGGTGGTAGCACTGGATTATGTCTGACCCGAGCAGCAAGACAGATCGGATACTGGCGTTTGTAGGCCTCGGCCTGACAGTCGCGCTGATCCTGCTCTTCTTTCGCAGCGATGCATTCTTTGACTGGGCCTTTGAACGCCACCAGAACACCGCGTCCTGGCTCGTGCGCCCGTTGCTTATTCTGCCGCTTTGCTATTCAGCCTGGCGCCGCACGGCCGCAGGTGTTTCCTTCAGCCTTCTGGCCATCCTGAGCTCAATGTTCTGGTTCCCGGCACCACCAGAGGCGCGCCCCGATGTCGTTGCCTTTCTGGAGATGGAGCGGGCGGTTTTGCGCGGTGGCTGGACAACTTCCAACATTCTCGGACTGATTGCGGTTCTGTCCTACGGGGTCGCCATCGTCACCGCTTTCTGGCTGCGCTCGTGGCGGGTCGGTTTCGCTGTCGCGCTGGCAGGCGCGGCCATAAAGATTGCCTGGAGCCTGGCTGCAAGCCCCGACGCCGGGCAGGCGGTGGTGCCCTATGGCGTTGGCGGGGCAATTGTGCTTGCGCTTGCCATTTTCCTGTTGCGCCGCCGGATGCGGTAACGACCGCCGGGGGGCGGTCGCAAACCTCGCCCTTTGCGGTTTTTCCTGCAAATGGGATGACAACCGCTCTGGGCCTTGCTAAGCCGCGCCACGCGCTTTTTCCACTCAGCCAAGCAGAAGACCCATGCCCGATTTACTGCTCGAACTCCGCTCCGAAGAAATCCCTGCCCGCATGCAGCGCAAGGCGGCCGGCGATCTGAAGAAGATGGTCACTGATGCGCTGGTCGACGCGGGTCTCACCTATGAAGGTGCGCGCGAATACTGGACGCCGCGCCGCCTGACGCTCGACATCCGCGGCCTCACCGCCCGGTCGGCCGACGTCAAGGAAGAGAAGAAGGGTCCGAGTGTTTCTGCGCCGCAAGGCGCGATCGACGGCTTCCTGCGTGGTGCCGGCCTCACCTCCATTGACCAGGCCATCGTCAAGACCGATCCGAAGAAGGGCGATTTCTATGTCGCCTACATGGAAAAGCCCGGTCGGGCTGCCGAAGAGATCATCGCCGGTGTGATGCCGGGCATCATCAAGACCTTCCCCTGGCCCAAATCGATGCGCTCGGGCTTTGCCTCCATGCCCAAGGGCTCCGGCTATGGCGGCATCGAAGGCAAGGGTATGGAAAGCCTGCGCTGGGTCCGCCCGCTGCAGTCGATCGTCTGCACCTTCGGTCCCGAGCATGACGAAGTCCAGATCATCCCCTTCGAGATCGATGGTATCGTGGCGGGGAACGTTACCTATGGCCACCGCTTCCATGCGCCGGAGGCCATCACCGTCAAGCGCTTCGACGACTACGTGACCAATCTGGAGCGTGCCAAGGTCATCCTCGATGCCGAGCGTCGCAAGGACATGATCCTGCACGATGCCCGCGACATCGCTTTTGCCAATGGGCTGGAACTGGTCGAGGACGAGGGCCTGCTGGAGGAAGTCTCCGGCCTCGTCGAATGGCCGCAGGTTCTGCTTGGCACCTTCGAAGAGGACTACCTCTCGATCCCGGCCGAGATCATCCGGCTGACCATCAAGACCAACCAGAAGTGTTTCGTCGTGCGCCCGCAAGGCGAGACTGACACGCTCTCCAACCATTTCATCCTGATCTCCAACATCCAGGCCACCGATGGCGGCCGCGAGATCATGCATGGCAATGGCAAGGTCGTGCGCGCCCGCCTGTCGGATGCCCTCCACTTCTGGAAGCGCGACCAGAGCGACCTGCCGGACCTCAACACGCTGAAGGTCTCTGCCGCCAAGTTCGACCTCGACCTGAAGAAGCCGCTCGACCAGCGCATGGCCAAGCTTGATGCGTTGAACGTCACCTTCCATGCCAAGCTCGGCACACAGGGTGAGCGCGTCGCCCGCATCCGCGAACTCGCCAAGGTACTGGCTCCGATCGTTGGCGCAGACGTCGCCCTCATCGACCGCGCCGTGGTGCTGGCAAAAGCCGATCTGCGCACCGAAGCCGTCGGCGAATTCCCCGAACTCCAGGGCGCCATGGGCCGCAAATATGCAGCTCTGCAGGGTGAAGATGCCTCCGTTGCTGCCGCGATCGAAGACCACTGGAAGCCGAACGGCCCCTCGGATCGCCTGCCCGAAGACAAGGTCGGCCTGACCGTGGCGCTCGCCGACAAGCTGGATACGCTTACCGGTTTCTGGGCCATCGACGAAAAGCCGACCGGTTCCAAGGATCCTTACGCCCTGCGCCGTGCGGCACTCGGCGTTGTGCGCATGATTTTGGAGAAAGGTATTCGTCTACCGCTGGCGTCCGTCGCCAAGGATGCCGACCTCCTCTCCTTCTTCCACGACCGCCTGAAGGTCTATCTGCGCGACCAGGGCGCACGCCACGACATCATCGATGCCGTGCTGACGCCAGATGCCGACGACCTGCTGATGGTCGCCCGCAAGGCCGAAGCCCTGACCGCCTTCATCACCTCGGAAGACGGGCTGAACCTTCTGGCCGGCACCAAGCGCGCCACCCAGCTGCTGGCTGCCGAAGAGAAGAAGGGCACTGTCGTCGCCGATGGCGTCTCGGAAGCGCTCTTGAGACTCGACGCCGAAAAGGCGCTCTTCGCCGCCATCCAGTCGGCGTCGAAATCGGCGGCTGACGCAGTCGCCGCAGAAGACTTCCGCTCCGCCATGCAGGCCCTCTCGACCCTGCGCAGCCCGGTCGACAAATTCTTCGAGGATGTCCTGGTCAACGATGAGGACGCCGCCATCCGCGCCAACCGTCTGGCGCTTTTGAAGGCGATCCGTGAGGCGACCGCGACGGTCGCAGACTTCTCCAAGATCACAGGCTGATGTTCTGAGACCCCGCTTTCGCGGGGTCTTTCGTTTCCAGCGACCCGTTTTCCGAGCTTGGTGTCTTGTGTTATCCTGGGCACGAAGACAGCCGGAGCCACCCGAATGAACAAGCCCGTTCAGGTCACCATCGCCGAGCCCTATGACAGCTTTATCGACTCTCAGTTCGAAAGCGGAGCGTTCAAGTCGGCGCAAGAAGTGGTCGAGGGGGGCTTGCGGCTTCTCAAGGGAGAGCAGGCCAGGGCCGAATGGCTGCGCAAGGCGTTGATCGAGGGCGAGAACAGCGGGCCGTCCGTGCCGTTCGATCCAGAAGACCTCATGGCTTCCGTTGGTGAAAGATGGAAAAGCCGTGGCTGAGGTCAGGCTCAGTCCCGCCGCACGACGAGACTTTCTGGACATCGGTGACTACACGCGGGACCTATGGTTAGAAGCTCAGGCGGAGCGTTACCTCCGGCAAATCCTGGGCATCATTGCCGACATCGGAACGCATCCGTTTTCGGGTGGTGAGGTGGGAGCACTTCGACAAGGCTATCGCCGCCGCCGGTCTGGTTCACATCTGAGTTTCTACATCATTCTTGAGGATGGCATGGTCGAAGTCATCCGCATCATCCACGAGCGGGCAGACGTCTCGCGCCGGCTGGACGAGTGAGCCTCATGCCCCCGAAAATCCTCATTAGCGCCTGCCTGCTCGGTCGCCCCGTCCGTTACGACGGCAAGGGCAAGCCCCTGCATGATCCCATCCTTGAACGCTGGAAATCCGAAGACTGCCTCGTCGGCTATTGTCCGGAACAGGCCGGTGGTCTTCCGACGCCGCGTCCACCGGCGGAGATCGAGGGTGGCATGAATGGCGACGATGTGCTTGCCGGTCGGGCCCGCGTGCTGGAAGTGACGGGTGGCGACGTGACCGCAGAGTTCATCTCAGGCGGGAAGAGGGCGGTCGCATTTGCTGAGGAGCAGGGCTGTCGCTTCGCGCTCCTGATCGACGGCAGCCCCTCCTGCGGTTCGGGCTTCATCTATGACGGCTCCTTTTCCGGTACCCGCCATCCAGGCTTTGGCGTCACAGCGGCGCTGATGCGCCGGGCAGGCATCGAAGTCTTTTCCCCCCGGCAGATTGAAGACCTGGTGACCAGCCTGGCAGAGAACGCCGGCAAGAGTGGGTCATGAGGAGGGTTTATTTTATAGACTGATTAGTCTATAAAATAGTCATGAGCCAGCCAATTGACGCGCAGCATGACAACGGACGCAATGTGACGGCCAGGCCGAGGGGCCGGCCGAAACGGGCGCCAGCCGATGCCGAGGCGCGCCAGCGTTTGCTCCGCACCGGCCTGAAGTTCCTGACCGAAAAAGGCTATTCCGCCGTTGGTCTCGACGAGATCCTGCGTGAAGCATCCGTTCCGAAAGGCGGTTTCTACCATTACTTTCAGAGCAAGGCCGATTTCGGCAGCGCCCTCATCGACGTCTATCACGCCTATTTCGCCGACAAGCTCGACCGCTGGCTTCTTGAGGAAAGCCAGTCGCCGCTGTCGCGGCTGCAGGCCTTTGTCGCGGATGCCCGAAACGGCATGGAGCGCCATGATTTCCGGCGCGGCTGTCTGGTGGGTAATCTCGGGCAGGAGATGGGGGCCCTGCCACCGGAATACCGGGCAAAACTGATCCATGCGCTGGAGGATTGGCAGGGCCGGACAGCCCTCTGCCTGGCCGCCGCTCAGGCGGCCGGCGAGATCGCCGCTCATCATGATCCGGCAAAACTGGCGGCGATCTTCTGGATCGGCTGGGAAGGGGCGGTCTTGCGCGCCAAGCTCGAACAGGGCCCCGATCCGCTCATCCTATTCGCCGACGGCTTCTTCGCCATGCTGAACTGAGAAAGGGAGATAACCATGTTTGATGCCATCGTGATTGAAAAGCCGGACGGTGAGCAGACCGTCAGGCTGACCCAGCTGGGCACGCAGGATCTGCCGCAGGGTGACGTGCTGGTCGATGTCGCCTTTTCGACCCTGAACTACAAGGATGCGCTTGCCATCACCGGTGCCTCGCCGGTGGTCCGCAGCTTTCCGATGATCCCCGGCGTAGACTTTTCCGGCGTGGTCAGAGAGAGCGGCCATCCTGAGTTCAAACCTGGCGACCGCGTCATTTTGAATGGCTGGGGTGTCGGTGAAAAGCACTGGGGCGGACTTGCCGGTCAGGCAAGAGTGAAGGGCGATTGGCTTGTGCCCGTGCCGGAGGCGTTCAGCCTGCGCCAGGCCATGGCCATCGGCACGGCGGGCTATACGGCCATGCTGTGCGTCATGGCATTGGAGCGTCATGGCGTCCGGCCGGAAGGTGGCGAGGTTGTCGTCACCGGCGCCGCAGGCGGCGTCGGCAGCGTGGCTGTCGCTCTCCTGGCCGCCAGGGGATACACGGTTGCCGCAGTCACCGGCAGGCCATCGGAATCCGAGTACCTCACCGGCCTTGGCGCCGCATCCATCATCGACCGGGCGGAACTGTCCGTGCCGGGCCGTCCATTGGCGAAAGAGCGCTGGGCAGGGGCCGTGGATGTGGCCGGCGGTGTGGTTCTTGCCAATGTCATCGCCGCCATGCGCTATCGTGGTGTCGTTGCTGCTTGCGGTTTGGCCGCCAGCATGGATCTGCCGACAACTGTCGCTCCCTTCATCCTGCGCGGCGTCACGCTTGCCGGTATCGACAGCGTCATGTGCCCCAGGCCCGATCGAGTGGCGGCTTGGTCCAGACTGGCCGAGGAACTCGACATGACCAGCCTTGAAGCCATGACCACCGAAATCCCCCTGGCGGATGTCATCGAAAGGGCGCCGGCATTTCTCGATGGCAAGGTGCGCGGTCGCGTTATTGTTCCCATCAATCCCATGCTCGGCTGAGCAGATCGAATGGAGGGGGCATGCCGCCGATATTCGGTTGGCACGGCCTCGGTCCGCCACCAAAAGCGATGCGCCGAACCGGCCCTGACCGCTGCAGGATATCGAGACGTTCTACGGCTTGGGGTCCGGTCGAAACTCGCGAGGTCATCCGCCGACATCAGCATCGGGGCGCTTCGCCTTTGCTGGAACCATGGCGGTAAATGGGCGCGTCAGACGACCCCAGAATAAAACAACGCCCGGGAATCCCGGGCGTTGTGTCGATGTCTCCGGCTTGCGGCCTGACCATGTCTGAATTCGCAGAACGGCCCGACCGGATCTGATCCAGTCCCGGCTCAGCTCGCCTTGCGATATTGCGGCTGACCGGCGCCTGCCTGGCTGGTCTTGAAGCCGCGGATCAGGTTCAGCAGGTCTTCCGTGTCGTTGGCGAGAACCTCGGCCGATGCCGTGGTTTCCTCCGCCATCGCTGCGTTCTGCTGCGTTGCCGTGTCAAGCTGGTTCATCGAGGATGCGATGGAGCGCAGCGTCGTGTCCTGCTCGGTTGCCGAATGCGCGATCTTGGTGACGATATCGCTCGCCGCCTTGATCTGGTCGGAGATCCGCTTCAGCGCCTCGCCGGCCTGACCGACCAGCTGAACGCCGTTCCCGACCTGACCCGAGGACCGCGAGATCTGGTCCTTGATCTCCTTGGCAGCTGCCGCGGAGCGCTGGGCGAGTTCGCGGACTTCCTGGGCCACGACGGCAAAGCCCTTGCCGCTCTCACCGGCACGTGCCGCCTCGACGCCGGCATTGAGCGCCAGAAGATTGGTCTGGAAGGCGATGTCCTCGATCACGCCGATGATCTTGCCGATCTCTTCGGACGACTGCTCGATGCCGCTCATCGCATCGATTGCCTGGCCGACGATCGTGTCCGACTTGGCGGCCTCGTTGGCGACGGTTCCGACGCGCTTGGCGGCTTCCTGGGCGCCATCTGCGGTCTGGCGGACGGCAACGGTCAGTTCATCAAGCGCTGCCGAAGTCTCTTCGAGGCTTGCGGCCTGACGTTCGGTACGCTGGGACAGTTCGTTGGAGGCGCGACGGATCTCTTCCTTCGAGCCGCCGATGTCGATGCCCTTGGCATTGACCTTGGCCATCGCCGCTTCGAGATGCTCGAGCGCTTCGTTGAAGTTGCTGCGCAGCGTTGCATACTTGGTGCCGAGATCGGCGCAGCGGACGGTCAGGTCGCCCTCGGCGAGTTGTTCGAGTGCCGAACCGATCGTGGTGACGACGCGGCTTTGCTGTTCGGCTTCTGAACGCTGCATGTCGGCATTGGTCTGGCGTTCGGAGTCGAGCTGGCGCTGCTGTTCTTCCTCACGGGCGGCCATTGCATGGCGCTCGCGGACCTTCTGCTGCAGTGTCTTGGTCGCCTTGGCCATCATGCCGACTTCATTGCCCATGTCGGTATGCGGGATTTCCAGGGCAACATTCTCGTCTGCCACGGCTTCCAGCGCGCTGTGGATCGAGGCCAGCGGCCGCGTGATCCCGCGGATCACCAGCCAGGCAGAGGCGAGGCCGAAGGCAAAGACCAGGGCGCTAAGGATGATGGTGCTGCGGGCGCCCTCCATGATCGTTGCGTCGAGGTCGTCCAGATAGGCACCCGTACCAAGCGTCATCTGCCATGGCTCGAACGCCAGGGAATAAGCCGCCTTCGGATAGAGATCTTCCTTGGGCTGGCCGGGCTTCGACCAGTCGTATTCCGTCCAGCCGCCGCCCTGTCGAGCCTTGGCAATGATGTTCATCAGGAAGCGGTTGCCGTCCTTGTCGACCAGATCGGCAAAATTCTTTCCGAGCGCTGCTTTGCCAGGATAGACCACGCGCGTGCCGGCATAGTCGTAACCGAAGAAGTAGCCGTCCGGTTCGAACCGGATCGCCTCGACGGCGTCATAGCCGGCCGCCTGGGCTTCCTCGCGGGTCATCTTCCCGTCGACTTCGAGCTGGTGGTAGTGCTTGAGGATGGAGATCGCACCTTCGGTATTCATGCGCAGCATGTCGTAACGCTCGGCATAGACCGCCTGTGCCGCAGAACGGATCTGAAGATACGTGACGACGGAGAAGGCGATCATCAATCCGGCGATCAGCGTGATCAGTTGGGAGGAAATTTTGGCATTCTTCATCTGCGGAAACATCCAGTTTACGGCCCGTGTCGCCGGCCTCTTGGCCGGGCGACGACATGGAGATTGTGAGGGGGTGCGCCTCATGCGCCAGCGGCAACCGAAATTCCGGGCCTGTGGGTCGACCATAGGTTCCAATGATAAAGAATTCCTAAAATGCTATACATCCGTAAACCATAATTGTCTGACCGAGCAGCCAAAAGGCCGCCGGGATTTCTCCCGGCGGCCTTTTGATGTCTGGCGGTGAAGCGACCGGCTGCCTCAGCCGGCGCGTCGCATCTGCTGGGCCATGTTGCCAAGGCCGGCGCCGGAAGAGCCCGAGACCTTGAAGCTGCGGATCAGGTCCAGCAGGTCGCCGGTATCGTTGGCAAGGACCTCGGCGGATGCCGTGGTTTCCTCGGCCATGGCCGCGTTCTGCTGGGTCGCCGTGTCGAGCTGGTTGACCGCAGACGAGATCGACCGCAGGGTCGTGTCCTGCTCCTGTGCGCTGTGCGAGATCTTCGAGACGATGTCATTGGCACTTGCGATCTGGTCGGAAATGCGCTTCAGCGCTTCGCCGGTCTGGCCGACCAGTTGCACGCCCTGCTGGACCTGCGCAGACGAGCGGGCGATCTGGTCCTTGATCTCCTTGGCGGCAGCCGCCGAACGCTGGGCCAGTTCACGCACTTCCTGGGCGACGACGGCAAAGCCCTTGCCACTTTCGCCGGCACGCGCGGCCTCGACGCCGGCATTGAGTGCCAGAAGGTTGGTCTGGAAGGCAATCTCGTCGATCACGCCGATGATCTTGGTGATCTCGGCAGATGACTGTTCAATGCCGCTCATTGCGTTGATCGCCTTGCTGACGACCTCGTCGCTCTGGCGCGCTTCGGCGCTGACGGTGCCGACGCGATTGGCCGCTTCACGCGCACCGTCTGCCGTATGGCGAACAGCGACGGTGAGTTCATCGAGGGCTGCCGATGTCTCTTCGAGATTGGCGGCCTGGCGCTCGGTTCGGGCGGCGAGTTCGCCAGACGCGCGACGGATCTCTTCCTTGGAGACGGCGATGTCGTTGCCCTTGAGGTTGACGCGGGCCATGGCTTCTTCGAGGCGGGCGAGCGCTTCGTTGAAGTTGTCGCGCAGACCGGCATATTTCGGGCCGAGATCGGCGCAACGCACGGTCAGGTCGCCGTCGGCGAGGTTTTCCAGCGATTGGCCGATGGTGGAGACCACATGCGCCTGCTGGCGGGCTTCGGAAAGCTGCGCCTCGGCATTCTGGTTGCGCTCGCTATCGAGCTCGCGCTGCTGCTCCACCTCGCGCGCGGCCAGTGCATGGCGCTCGCGCACCTTGTCCTGCAGGCTCTTGGTCGCCTTCGCCATCATGCCGATCTCGTTGCCCAGGTCCGTATGCGGAATGGCGATCGAAACATTCTCGTCGGCGACCGCTTCGAGCGCATCATGAATGGCCTTGAGCGGCGTGGTGATGTTACGGATGACGATGAATGCGGCGATCAGGGCCAGCACGAAGATGCCGACCGACAGGCTGACGGTCTTGATGATGCTGGAGCGGATTTCGGCCTTCAGGTCGTCGGTGTAGAGACCTGTCACGATGACCACGTTCCAGGGCTCGAAAGCCTTGCCGTAGGCGGCCTTGGGGAAGCTGTAGTCGTTCGGATCCTGACCCGGCTTCGGGCCGATGAACTCCACGAAACCACCGCCAGCCCGGCCGTGCTTGACCAGCTCGTCGCGGTAGAGGAAGCCGTTCGTGTCACCCTTGCCCTTGCTGGAATTGCCGACCAGCTTGGTGTTCGGATGGAAGACCATCACCACGTCGTAGTCATAGGCAAAGAAATAGCCATCCGGCTCGAAGCGCATCTTGCCGACCTGGGCATAGGCGAGCTTCTGGGCCTCCTCGACCGAAATCTCGCCGGCTGCTACGCGCTCGTCATAGCCCTTCAAGATCGAGAGCGCCGACTCGACCTGCGTTCTCAGGAGTTCGTAGCGTTGTTCGTAAATGGTTTCAGTGGAGGAACGGACCTGGAGAAATGTGGCAGCTGCAAAGGCGGCCATCAGTCCACCGATCAGCATGATGAGCTGAAGTGAAATCCTGAGATTCTTCATGGCGAAGTGAGCTTTCGTCTGTCGAGCGGTTCGGGCGCCGGGGAGGGATCAAGCGAACGGGATCGGCACCTCATGTGTCGAATAGGTACGACAGACTCTGATGGTCAAAGGTTGAAATGACTTTAAGCCGCCGAACAGACGGCGCGGTAAGAATGTACCGGTGAAATTTAGGGGGGGCTTACGGCATAACGCCCGGGACTGGTCCGGGCGTTATGTCCGTGTCGACCACGAGAGACCGCCGCGCCCGGATCGTTTGGCGGGCGGATGAGAAATGGATCAGTTCAGGCGAAGGTCGAAACCGGCCAGCGCCGGAGCTGGCTTTTCGTCCTGGGGCACCTCGACCGCAGCGGTGGTTGCCGCATGGTCGATCTCGTTGATTGCAGGCGAAGCGCCCGCGACGATGGTCGCACCGTCGGTCGCCCAGCCGGCAGCGGAGGTGTAGACCACCACGGGTGAACCACCGAGCCAGCTTTCGACCCGCTTCAGCCTCTTCTCGCCATTGATATCGACCACTTCGGCCGTCTGGCTGCCGGAGGGAACGGTCGGCACCTGATAGTGCGACTTGGATGCCTTCGTGGCCGGTGCCGGGCAATGGGCACAGTCGATCGTGAGAACACTCGGCTGGGTCGTCGCGATCCCGGTGACCGTCGAGATCGATCCTGCCATGGCCGGCATGGCGAACATGGAAGTGGCAATGATCATGGCTGTCGAAACGATACGGCGCATTACGTTTTCCCCGATTGTTGGGATGAACGTTAGCAAGCGTTTCTTTCGATCCGGTCAGGAGCTTTGGTAAAATTTGAACGAATGGACCGATTTCCAGTCAAAAAGCGAGCCGCCGGTCGAGAATTCAGGCCTTTTCGCGGGCAATTGCCTGCCAGCCGATGTCGCGGCGGCAAAAACCGTTGTCCCACTGGACCGCATCGACGAGGCGGTAGGCGACAGCCTGAGCCTCCGCCACCGTCGCGCCACGCGCCGTCGCATTGAGGACACGGCCACCGGTCGCCACAAGCTGGCCGTCCTTCAGCGCCGTTCCCGCATGAAAAACCTTGGCGCCCTGGCCGGCTTCCGGCAGGGTTGCGATCGGCGTCGCCTTCTCATACGAAGCCGGATAGCCCTTGGAGGCCAGCACCACGGTCAGCGCCGGATCCTCGCTCCACTCGGCTGACACCTGCTCGAGCGTGCCGGTGGCAGAGGCGTAGAGGATCGGCAAAAGATCGCTCTTCAGCCGCATCATCAGCACCTGGCACTCCGGATCGCCGAAGCGGACATTGTATTCGATCAGTTCCGGGCCCTTGGCCGTGATCATCAGCCCGGCAAAGAAGACGCCCTGGAAGGGATGTCCCATCTCCGCCATGCCACGCATCGTCGGCTCGATGATCTCCTTCATCGTCCGCTCGACCATGTCAGGCGTCATGACCGGTGCTGGCGAATAGGCGCCCATGCCGCCGGTGTTTGGCCCGGTATCGCCGTCGCCCACACGCTTGTGGTCCTGCGCGGTCGCAAGAGCCAGAAGCGATTTGCCGTCGGACAGGCAAAAGAAGCTCGCCTCCTCGCCGTCGAGATAAGCCTCGACCACGACTTCCGCACCGGCAGCCCCAAAGGCGCCCTCGAAGCAGTCGTCGATGGCGGCAAGCGCCTCCTCCAGCGTCATGGCGACGGTCACACCCTTGCCGGCAGCAAGACCATCGGCCTTGATGACGATCGGGGCGCCCTGTTCGCGCACATAGGCCTTGGCCTTGGGCGCATTGTTGAAGCGCTGATAGGCGCCGGTCGGAATGTTGAAGCGGGCACAGACATCCTTGGTGAAGCCCTTGGAGCCCTCGAGCTGGGCTGCGGCCGCAGACGGTCCGAAGACGGCGATGCCCGCGTCCAGCAGACGGTCGGCAATGCCAGCCACAAGCGGTGCTTCAGGCCCGACGACAACGAAGTCGATGTCCTTGTCCTTGCAGAAGGCAACGACGGCTGCATTGTCATCCGTATCGAGAGCGACCAGCTCCGCCTCTTCGGCGATCCCCGGATTGCCGGGGGCAGCATAAAGCTTGGTGAGCGCCGGAGATTGCGCGATCTTCCAGGCCAGCGCATGTTCGCGTCCACCCGACCCGATCAACAAAACCTTCATCACCAGCCTCCAGTGCCACAAGGGAATGCCCGGCGGTTAAGGGGGAAGGGGGAAAAGGTCAAGCCGAATTGACCTCGGATGGCCCTGCTTTCCTGTGAAGTGGGCCGCAGGCCCGTTGCCTTGCCGCATTCCCCCGCTATGGTCCGCCTCCATCAGGCAGGTTCCGCAAAAGTCTCCCACGGTTTTGCGATGAGAACCCGCGACAGAACAGAGATGCTAAGCGTATGAATCGTTGGCTTGCCAGCGAATGTCTGCTCAGCACAAGACGGATGACCCATGGCCGACGACATCAGATCCATTGCCGCCCTCATCGCCAACGAAATCAAAGCGAGGCCTGACCAGGTGATTTCAGCCGTCGGCCTGCTCGATGAAGGCGCAACTGTGCCCTTCATCGCCCGCTACCGCAAGGAAGTGACCGGCGGCCTCGATGATACCCAGCTGCGCAATCTGGCTGAACGGCTGATCTACCTGCGCGAGCTTGCCGCCCGCCGCAAGTCGATCTTCGAAAGCATCGACGGCCAGGGCAAGATGACCGACGATCTCGCCCGCAAGATCGCGGCCGTCACCACCAAGGCCGAACTCGAAGACCTCTATCTGCCCTACAAGCCCAAGCGCCGCACCCGCGCCGAAATCGCCCGCGAAAAGGGGCTTCAACCGCTCGCCGATGCGATCCTCGCCGACCGCACATGCGATCCGCACAAGCTGGCCGAGGCCTATATCACTGCCGAAGTCGCCGATGTGAAGGCAGCCCTTGAGGGCGCACGCGACATCGTCGCCGAACAGATCTCCGAAAACGCCGATCTCATCGGCCGGCTGCGCAACGACATGAAGGATCGCGCGATCCTCTATTCCAAGCTCGTCGACGGCAAGGCCGAGGCCGGCGCCAAGTTCTCGGACTATTTCGACCATTTCGAACGCTGGGCAACCGTACCTGGCCACCGGGCGCTCGCCATGCTGCGCGGCTGGAACGAGGAGTTTCTCTCGCTCTCGATCGAGGTCGATCGTGACGATACATCCCCGATCAAGACCAGCCAGCGCATGATCGCTGCCGCCTACCAGGTCGCGGGCAAGGGCCCCGCCGACCAATGGCTGCTGGACGTCGCCGGCTGGACCTGGCGGGTGAAGCTTTCCGTGTCGCTCTCGCTCGACCTGATGCGCGATTTGCGCGAGCGCGCCGAGGAAGAGGCGATCCACGTCTTTGCCCGCAATCTCAAGGACCTGTTGCTGGCGGCTCCCGCCGGCTCCCGTGCCACCATGGGCCTGGATCCGGGCATCCGCACGGGCGTCAAGGTCGCCATCGTCGATGGCACGGGCAAGGTGCTGGAAACGACGACAGTGTACCCTTTCCCGCCGAAGAACGACATCAGGGGCACCCAGGCCGAACTCGCCTCGCTGATCCGCAAGCACAACATCGAACTGATCTCGATCGGCAACGGCACCGGCAGCCGCGAGACGGAAAAGCTGGTGGCTGACATGCTGGCGCAATTTCCGTCGACCGCGCCGAAACCCACCAAGGTCATCGTCTCTGAAGCCGGCGCCTCGGTCTATTCGGCGTCGGAAACGGCCGCCAAGGAGTTCCCCAATCTCGACGTCTCGCTGCGCGGCGCGGTCTCCATTGCCCGCCGCCTGCAGGATCCGCTCGCCGAACTCGTCAAGATCGAGCCGAAGTCGATTGGCGTCGGCCAGTATCAGCATGATGTCGATCAGGGCCGCCTCGGCCGCTCGCTCGATGCCGTCGTCGAAGATGCGGTGAATGCCGTTGGCGTTGACGTGAATACGGCCTCTGCCCCGCTTCTTGCTCGCGTCTCCGGTCTTGGCAAGACGACGGCCGAGGCCATCGTCGCCCATCGCGATGAGACGGGGCCTTTCGGCAGCCGCAAGGACCTCTTGAAAGTGCCGCGCCTCGGCGCCCGAACCTTCGAGCAATGCGCCGGCTTCCTGCGCATCCCCAATGGCAAGGAGCCGCTCGACGCCTCCTCGGTCCACCCGGAAGCCTACGGCGTGGCGAAGAAGATCGTCGCCGCCTGCGGCCGCGACCTGCGCTCGCTGATGGGCGACAGCGCGACGCTGAAAAGCCTCGACCCGAAGCGCTTCATCGACGAGCAGTTCGGTCTCCCGACGGTGAAGGACATTCTCGCGGAACTGGAAAAGCCCGGCCGCGACCCGCGCCCGAGCTTCAAGACCGCGACCTTTGCCGAAGGTGTGGACGAGATCACCGACCTCAAGATCGGCATGACGCTCGAAGGCACCGTCACCAATGTCGCCGCCTTCGGCGCCTTCGTCGATATCGGCGTGCATCAGGATGGTCTTGTCCACGTCTCCCAGCTCGCCGATCGTTTCGTCAAGGATCCGCATGACGTGGTGAAGGCTGGCGATGTCGTGAAGGTCCGCGTCGTGGAAGTCGACGTGAAGCGCAAGCGCATCGCGCTCACCATGCGAAAAGATGGTGGCGAGGCTCAAGCGCCATCGATGCGCGGTGACGCGCGTGGAAACGCAAACGCCATGAAGCACGCGAACGCCCGCCCGACGAAGCCGGAGCAGCCCGCAATCGGCGGTCTGGGTGCTGCACTCGCGGAAGCGATGCGCAAGAAATAACGCCCAAATAGAAACAGGCCGGAGCTCATCACTCCGGCCTGCCCATCGCCCCCGAAAAGCGCCTCTCAATGGGAGGCTGCGCAGTCCTTGCAAAATGGCGTATGCGGGACCGCATTCAGTCTTTCGATCGAAATCGGCTCATCGCATGTGACGCACTGACCATAACGCCCCTTGGCGATCCGGTCCAGAGCGGCATCGATCGCCCGCAATTCCTCCTCGCCCACCTGGCCGAATTCTTCCAGCACTTCGTCGTTCTCAGCCTCGGTCGCGCGCTCGGCGCTATCGGCACTTTTCAGCGTGCCAAGGTCCGTGTCGATCTTCTCCAGACGCCGCTCGATCTCGGCCTTGCGCGCGAGCAGGACGCGTTCGAAATGGGCGGTGTCCATGGGTTGTGTGGGGTTCTGCATGATCTCACCTGTCGACCAGGACGGAAATCTTCGAATGGCGCACCACGCGGTCGGCCGTGGCGCCGATGAAGTAGTTGGAAAAATCGGGCACATGCGAGCCAACGATGATCAGGTCCGCCTTGTGCTCCTCGGCTGTGGCCAGGATCTCGCGGGCCGGCGCACCGGAGCGGATCTCGATTTGTGCCGTCACTTCGGTCTTCTTCTTGAGTTCGACCAGCTTTGCTTTGGCATCATTGATCGCGCCTTCGATCAGATCGACGGGAACGTCGATGGCGAGATAGCCCGGAATGTCCTCGATGATGGTCAGCAGCACAATCTCACCGCCTGTATCCAGCAGGGACTTGGCCTTGGCCAGGATCCGCTCCCCGATGTCGATGGCAGCCGGATCGACCGGAACGATGATCTTTTTGTACATCTTGCTCTCCTTTGTCACCCAAGGGTGCTTCCTCTTGTGAGCAGAGAATGCGTCTCGGCGGCGGAATGCGCATTGATCAAGATCAACTTTGAGATGCGATCCATCGTCAAGCTTTATCGAACGATCCATCGCCTGAATGCTGTCTTTTGTGAACGACAAAGGTGCGCCATATCATGTGCATGCGCCACACAGGCAGAAGGAGAATATCCGTTGTCCGCAGGAACCAGTAAATCCGAATCTTTTGCCTTGAGCCGTCCCGTCCATGTCGGGCGCGCCCATCTCGTCGTTCGCGATCTTGAAACCATGGCGCGTTTCTACAGTGAGGCGCTGGGCCTCAAGCCTCTTGAGCAGAGCGCCAGTGGTATCGAGCTCGGAGCAGGCGAGCGCCATCTGTTGACGCTCACGACACGCAGTGATGCAGCTCGCGCACCGCGGAATGCGGCGGGCCTCTTTCACAATGCCTTCCTCATGCCGGATCGAGCCGAACTCGCTCATTGGGTCGCCCATGCGGCGCATCTCGGCCTCCAATTCGATGGAGCGAGCGACCACCTGGTCAGTGAGGCGATCTACCTGTCCGACCCTGAGGGCAACGGCATCGAGGTCTATCGCGACCGCAGCCCTGACGAATGGACCTACCACGCCGATGGTACCGTCGAGATGGACACGCGCCGCCTCGACCTGCAGGCACTGTACGACAGCGCCACGAAGACGCCTTGGGCCGGCATGTCACCCGAGGCTGCCCTCGGCCATATCCACCTGCAGGTCGGTAATATGCCCGAGGCGGACCGTTTTTACGAGGGTGTGCTCGGCCTGAAAAAGATGGCGAGCTATCCGGGTGCCAGTTTCTTTTCCTCCGGAAGCTATCACCACCATGTCGCCGCCAACGTCTGGAACAGCCGCAATGCGCCGGCCCGCACTGGCGCTATGACGGGTCTGCAGGCCTATTCGCTCGCCTTCAACGATCGTGAGACCCTCGACAAGGTCCTGACAACGCTCGAAGGTCTTGAGATCGTGGTCGAACGGAGCGCCGAAGGCTATCGCCTGACCGATCCCTGGGGCATCGGCATTACCCTGGTGGCCAGCGAGGTCTGATCCTGAGGGGGGGCGGCTGCACCCCCTTGTACGCTGTTTCCCCGGTGGAACGGAAACTGTTCCCGAGCGTTGAGAGGCATCTCGAAGGGGGAACAACGCCATGATGAAGTCACACCGGCCCTGCAGGCCAGCATCGGAGAGATGCCGGTGAACATCGAGATCGCTGATCGTCATAAGTCGCTTGGCAAGGTCCGTTTCCAGAAGACGGGCCTCGACTATGCCGTGTCCTGGAGCGTCATTGGCCTGTTTGGGATCTTCACGCTGGTCGCGCTGCATCTCGCCTCATTCGTGCTCATTCCGCTGACAATGGCAATCGTTGTCGGTCTCATTCTCGGGCTCGCCGCCGACCGCCTCGGCAGACTTGGTTCGCCACCGATGCTGACCGCCATCATCCTCTCCAGTCTTTTCATGGTCATCCTCGGGTTTCTCGTCAGCATAATCTGGTCGCCGATCAGCATGCTCATCGAAACCGGCCCTGACATGGTCAATCGGGCCATCGAATACCTGCAGCAGGTCTCTTGGCTTAAGGAGCCCATGCGGGTGCTTTCGCGCGGCCCCGATTCGACGGAAGCCGTGCTGGAAAACTCCGGCGCCATTCTGTCCACCGTGGCGACGGGCGTGACGCCGGCGCTGATCCAGATCTTCATCTTCATCGCCAGCCTTCTCCTGTTTCTGTCCTCGCGCGTGGGGCTGCGCCGTGCGCTCATCCGCACGTTTTCCCACCGCGATCGCCGCCTGAAGGCCATCCGTATGCTGAACGAAGTCGAAGAAGCGCTGGGCTACTACTTCGCAACTGCCGTCATCGTCTATGGCTTGTTCGGCGTGGTTGCCGGCCTCGTCGCCTGGGTCGGTGGTCTGGGTAATCCGGCGCTCTGGGGCGTGGCCGCCTTCCTCCTGAGCTTCATCCCCTTCCTCGGCATTGCCATGGTGACCGCCGCCATGGCCGTCAGTGGTCTCTTGGTGCACGATACGCTGCTGATGGGCCTGTTGCCCGCACTGGTTTTCTTCACGCTCAACGGGCTTATGGAAAACCTCCTCATACCGGCCGTGATGGGCAAGCGTCTGGAAATGAACGCTTTCATGCTCTTCATCGCGATTGTTTTCTGGACCTGGCTCTGGGGCGCCGTCGGCGCGATGCTCGCCGTTCCGCTCACCCTCATCTGTATGACGGTCTATGCCGGATTGATGCCCCCGGCGAAGAGGCAGCCGAACCTGCCGGGCTGAGTGTCATCCGGTCGTCATGGGCCATCCGTATGGCTCCGCTCCAAACAATGAGCGGTGCAACCCATGACGACTGACACTCCCCGCCTGAGGCTTGGCATCATTGCCGATCCCCAATATGCCGACCTCGATCCGAACAGCCGGTTGAACCGCCATTTTCGCCACTCGCTGGCCAAGCTGCGCGAGGCGGTCACCCGTTTCAATGCACAGGACTTGGATGCCGTGGTGGTGCTGGGCGATCTCATCGATCGTGATTGGGAAAGCCTGGCGCCGGTCCTCGAAATCCTCGACACGCTCGACGCACCGCGCATCCTCTTGCCGGGCAATCACGATTTTCTGGTCGAGCCTGACCGCCTGGCCGAGGTCCATGCCGCGCTTGGCATGCCGGCGCCCTATCACGAGGTCAGGCTCAAAGGTCTGCGCCTGCTCGTCACCGACGGCAACGAGATCTCCTTGTTTGCGCCGCCCGTGGGGGACAGGAAACGTTTGGAGGCCGAGCAGCGTCTGGCGGCGATGAAGGCCAGGGACATGGCGAACGCCAACACCTGGAACGCCGGAATTTCCGACCTGCAGGCAGGCTGGATCGCCGAGCGGCTTGCAGCGGCGGAGCAAGCCGGAGAAAGAGTGATCCTGCTCGGGCACTATCCGATCTACCCGCCGACAGATCATGTCCTGTGGGGAGCCGAGGACCTGACGGATATGGTCACGGCGTCTCCTGCGGCGATCGCTTATCTGTGCGGTCACGATCACCGCGGCAATTGTGCCGAACGTGACGATGTCCACTTCATCAACTTCTGCGGCATGGTAGACACGGAACACGACAATGCCTTTGCGATCCTGTCACTTTTCGACGATCGCATCGAGATTGAAGGCCATGGTCGGGAACCCAGCCGGCGCCTTCCTCTGGCACCAGCGAAGGCCTTGAAAAACCATCATTCCTGACAGGCTGACAGTGCCCTGTCCGAAATTCGTCATGAATATCCGAAAGTTGCTCCGAGCGCCCGACATCACTCCTTTGTGACTTCATTCATATGTTGCAAGACGGCAAACATGCCTTGCCCGCTAACGATTGCCGGCTCGCCGGCTGAACTCTTGGAGAAAATCGGATGAAGTTGAAAGTCGTTCTGTCCGCCGTGACGGCAATCTGTCTTGGCGTGTCCGCAGCGATTGCTGCGGGCGAACCGCAGGTCGTCCGTCAGGACGAGATGAAAAAGGTCGGCGGCGCCATGGGTGTCCTCGGCGCCATCACCAAGGGAGAGAAGCCCTATGATGCGGCAGCCGTGACGGCTGCGCTCACGACGCTGGTCGAGGTCAGCAAGACCTTCCCGGATCATTTCCCCGCCGGCAGCGAAACCGGGATGGATTCCGAGGCCGCACCGGCGATCTGGCAGAACATGGACGACTTCAAGGCCAAGTCCGCCAAGCTCACCGCCGCTGCAGAGGCGCAGCTCGCGAGCCTCCCGGCCGACCAGGCAGCCGTTGGCGCTGCCATGAAGGCCATCAGCGGAACCTGTGGCGATTGCCACCAGACCTATCGTCTGAAGAAGTAGGATCTTGACGGCAGGCGATCTCCGGCCGAGCCGGAGCGCTTGCCGCTTTGCGCCTTGCCGTGCGCGGCAGTGAGACGATGGAGACTGAGATGGTATCGACATGGATCAAGGGATTGGGCACGATCGCTGCGCTCGGCGCAGCCGGTCTTGGCGCCTTTCTGGTCGTCACGGCGCCCGATCGCCAGGCCCCGTCGGTGTGGACCAATCTCGGGGAACCGGATCTCGCCCACGGCCGCGAGGTCTTCTTCGCCGGCGGCTGCACGAGCTGTCATGCCCCGGCAGGCGCCACAGGCGATGCACGACTGGTGCTGTCAGGCGGAGCGCCCCTGAAGAGCGATTTTGGCACCTTCCACGCCCCCAACATCTCCAGCCATCCGCAAGCCGGCATCGGCGCCTGGACGCTTGCCGAATTCGGCGATGCGATGACCCGCGGGGTCGGACGCGGGGGCGAACACCTCTATCCGTCCTTCCCCTATGGCTCCTACGCACGCATGACGCCCAAGGACATCAATGACCTCTACGGCTTCATGAAGACGCTGCCGGCGAGTGACGCCGTTGCACCGGCTCATGAGCTGGGTTTCCCCTTCAACCAGCGTCTGGTTCTCGGCGGCTGGAAGTTCCTTTATCTCACCGATGCGCCCAGGCTCGAGCTGGCCGATGCCTCCGACATGGTGAAACGGGGCCAGTATCTCGTCGAAGGACCCGGCCATTGCGGCGAATGCCACACGCCGCGCAACGCGCTGGGTGGCTTCGAGAGCGGCCGCTGGCTGGCAGGTGGCCCGAATCCGGAAGGCGAGGGCAGCATTCCCAACATCACGCCGGGCTCGAAGAGCATGGGTTCCTGGAGTGAAGGCGACATCGTTGCCTATCTCGAGTCCGGCTTCACCCCGGACTATGACAGTGTCGGCGGCTCCATGGTCGAGGTGCAGAAGAACATGGCCGAACTGGCAGCGGCCGATCGCGAGGCAATTGCCGCCTATCTGAAGGCCGTGCCCGCCGTTGAGTGAGAGTGCAGGTCCAGTTCAGCATCGCGCAAGCCTTGGCTGTCATCTTCCTGTCGTCCAGAGGACTTCGGAGGGGACATGAGCATAGAACGCCGGCGGATGGAGTATGCGCTCCAGTCCCTGCTCGACAATTATCCCGATCCGGCTTTGCACCACTGGGTGCACGAGACTGTCGGCGCCTTCGAGAAACGGCTTTCCGCCATCGTCGATCCGCGTGAGCGCGATCATGCGCAGCAGGCGGCCCTCATTTTGATCAAGACGACCCTGCAGAAATGGTCGGAAAATCCGCCCGTCAGGCACTGAGGCGAAAACGTCAGGCCGGCCGACGATGCTCGGCGGCAAATGCTGCCAGTTCTTCTTCGGCCTCCGGGCCATAGAGGCCGAGCGCTTTCAGCACTTCGATCGTGAACGTATCCGGTGCCGAACCCGCAGCCGTGACAATCTTGCCGTCGCCCACCGCTTGCGGCTGGTCCAGATAGCGAGCCTCGCCCCGATAGCCTGCATATTTCTTGTGGGAGGCGAGCGAATTTCCGGTATGGGCGACATCGTCCAGCACGCCCGTAGCCGCCAGCGCGCTCGCGGCCGCACAGATGCCGCCCAGCACCTTGCCGTGGTCGCGAAAATCCGTCGCCAGCGCGGTAAAGTCGAATGCCGTACCCTGTTCCCAAGCATAGCCACCGGGAATGATCAGCGCGTCGAAACTCTCGGCATTGATCGCCTCGAAACCGATATCCGTCGCCACCTTCAGGCCGCCCATGGAAATCACCGGTTGTCCGTCCGGACTCGCGGTCACGACCTCGCAGTTAAGCCAGTAGCGCGTGGCCGCCATCAACAATGCGGGTTCCCAGTCGGCGTAGTCGTTCTGTAGGGCAATCACGATGCGGGACATGTCGCTCTCCTCGGGGTGCCAGATCCGTGTGCTCAGCTCAGCGCCTGATGGTAGCGCATGCCAGTGACCGGTCGCGGAATGAAATCCATGTTTTCGTAGAAACGATGTGCGGCGAAATTGCCGGTAGCGGCGGACACCGAGAGGAAGTTGCAGCCCGAGGCGCGGGCGATCTGCTTGGCGCGATCGACGAGATGCTGCCCGATGCCGTTGCCACGTTGGCCGTCGCGCACGAAGAGATGGTGCAGTTCCATGCCGCGCTTGCCTTCCTGCGCCTTGTAGAGCGGCACCAGGATCGCGTAGCCGATCAGGCCTTCTTCGCCGCTGTCGGCAACCAGCGCCTGGATCCAGGGCATCGGGCCGAACAGGTCGCGTTCCAGCGCCTCCGGCGTCATCGCCGAAGCATCGCCGAGATGCGCGGAGAGGGCCGCGATCATCGTGTTGAGTTCGGGCAGGTCGCGCGGCTTGGCATGGCGGATGGCCACGATCGGCGGGCGGGGGAGCGTAAGGTCTGTATCTTCGGTCATGTCACTTTCCCTTGGTCTCATTTCGTGCCGTCAGGGGGAAAGTCGTCCGGAAAACAACAAGGCCGCCTGACGGCGGCCTGTTGACAATGTGATCTTGTCAGGCCGCCGGTTACCGGTAGGCCCAAAAATACGTGCAGCAGATAGTTGCGCGGATGTCGATCATGGCGCGTTTGATGCGCCAGTTTGGATCTGTTGTCAACGGGGTCCGTGAAGCAACGAACTGCATTCGGGAATTCGCGGGCAGGATCCTTTTAAGGCCTTGTCCCGAAGCATCAGCCGATACATCGAACCTGCCTGCAATGTCATGATCCATCAATGTTCATGGTCGCACAGCCCGTGATCGGACAGGGCCCGGATTACATAGCAATCGCCGATCGTGTGGCAGCCGTCATGCGAGACGATGCGGGCGAGCTCCGCCTCCAGCTTCTTCAGCCGTGCGATCTTCTCACGCACCTCGTCGAGCTGTTCCTGAGCGATGCGGTCCGCGCGGTCGCAAGGCTCTTCCGGATGTCGGCTGAGTGTCAGAAGCTCCTTGATCGCTTCGATGGGAAAACCGAGGTCGCGGGCATGGCGAATGAAGGTCAGCCGGTCGAGGTCGCCCTTCTCGTAGCGCCGCTGGTTCCCTTGTGTGCGGTCCGGAGCCGAGATCAGCCCCATCTGTTCGTAATAGCGAATGGTTGGTACCTTGACCCTGGCCCGCCGCGACAGGTCTCCGATCGAAAACATGAAAAAACCTCTTGAACCTCTAGTCACTAGAGATCCTAAGGTCGATCCGTGACCACATCAAGACCTGAAGGATGATAGATATGAGTGCTGCCTGCGGCCATGACCACGCCCCTTTCGACGGCATGTCCGAGACCTACAAACGCCGGCTCTGGATGGTGATCGCCATCAATGCCGCCATGTTCGCCGTCGAGATGACGGCGGGCCAGCTTGCCCGTTCCCAGGCGCTGCAAGCCGATGCGCTGGATTTCTTCGCCGACGCCGTGACCTACGGTATATCGCTGGCCGTCATCGGGGCGTCGTTGAAGACCCGCAGCCTGGCCGCCGCGGGCAAGGGCCTCAGCCTGTTCCTCATGGGTCTCTGGGTCTTCGGCTCCACCGTCTGGCAGGTGTTTCAGGGGGGCGTTCCCGAGGCTCCGGTCATGGGCCTCATCGGCTTCCTGGCGCTCGCCGCCAATGTTGCGAGCGTCCTGCTTCTCATGTCCTACAAGGACGGTGACGCAAATGTCCGCTCCGTCTGGCTCTGCTCGCGCAATGATGCGATCGGCAATGTCATTGTCATGATCGCGGCCGTCGGCGTCTGGGGCACAGCCACTGCCTGGCCGGACCTGATCGTCGCCGGCATCATGGCTGGCCTCTTCCTCAACTCCGCGATCCAGATTCTTTCGCAGAGTTTTCGCGAGTGGCGGGCGGGCGAGCCGGTCACCCTGACCTCGTCTTGCTGCAGTTCGGGCGGAGCCGAACATCGGCACGACCATGATGGGCATGCCGACGCTCATGACCACCGGCACACGTGAGAATAGCCCGACAAACGCAAGAAGGCCGGCCTGGCATCATGCCGGCCGGCCTTCTTGACCACATCGTCAGATCAGAATTCCTGATAGGCCGAAGGGGGTATCTCGTATTCCCGATACGCAGCCTCAACCGCCTGGACGCGGGAGGCCTCTTCGAAGCGGTTGCGGTTCTGGTTGGCGCCGACCTCGACGGCGGCCCTGCGTGCGCCTTCCACTGTCCAGAGCGCTGACGCAAGCTGGTTCGACAGGAGCGTGCTCGAAAATGTGCTCGCGCCACTGGCGCGTGGGGCAATCGTGCTTGCCGTTTCCGGTGCAGCATCCTGCGCGCCGGCTGTGCTTGGCACGTGGCGACTTTGATAGGAATAGCCACTCAGGCCGCTTTCGATCCTCATGGCGGACACCTCGGTTGAAGAATTAACCTTTTGTTAACTTTTCAACCTTGCGCGAAGCTTGCGTCCCGCATCGCAGCATTGAGATTGGCCCTTGCGAAAGCCCGCAAGTGAAAGTACGCGCACCGAATCATGGCCTTCGGTTGTATCTGTTTCAGGCATTGCCGAAACAATGCCCAAAACACACCCGTTATTGCTTGCAGAATGTGATGGACGTCACCGCCTCACATCTTTCCCGCCACCTTGATCGCATAGGCATATTCGAATGCGATCTCTTCGAGCCGCTGGAAGCGTCCCGATTTCCCGCCATGGCCGGCGGCCATGTTGGTCTTCAAAAGGAACGGGCCGGCGTCGGGGGCGCTATCGCGCAGTTTGGCGATCCACTTGGTCGGCTCCCAATAGGTCACGCGCGGGTCGGTGAGACCAGAAAGCGCGATGATCGGCGGATAGGCCTTCTTCTCCACATTGTCGTAGGGGCTATAGGCCGCGATCCAGCGATACTCCTCTTCCGACTCGATCGGATTGCCCCATTCCGGCCATTCCGGCGGGGTGAGCGGCAGGGTATCGTCGAGCATGGTGTTGAGCACGTCGACAAAGGGAACGGCGGCGATGATGCCGGCGAATTTCTCCGGCGCCATATTGGCAACGGCCCCCATCAGCATGCCGCCCGCTGACCCGCCCTCGGCAATGATCCGGTCGAACGAGGTGAAGTTCTCCTTCACCAGATGGTCGGCGGCCGCGATGAAGTCCCTGAAGGTATTGACCTTCTTTTCCATCTTGCCGTCTTCGTACCAGGAAAAGCCCTTGTCCTTACCGCCGCGGATATGCGCGATCGCATAGACGAAGCCGCGATCGGCGAGCGACAGGCAGTTGGTGTTGAAGCCAGCGGGAATGGCAATGCCATAGGCGCCATAGCCATAGAGCAGGCAGGGGGCGGAGCCGTCGAGCTTGGTGTCCTTCCGATAGAGCAGGGTAACCGGCACCATCTCGCCGTCATGCGCTTCGGCAAAGACCCGGCGCGTGACGTAATCTTCCGGCTTGTGGCCGGACGGCACTTCCTGCGTCTTCAGAAGCGTGCGTTCACGCGTCGCCATATTGTAGTCGAAGAG
This sequence comes from Peteryoungia algae, assembly GCF_030369675.1. Taxonomy (NCBI): domain Bacteria; kingdom Pseudomonadati; phylum Pseudomonadota; class Alphaproteobacteria; order Hyphomicrobiales; family Rhizobiaceae; genus Peteryoungia; species Peteryoungia algae. The sequence goes on from NZ_CP128477.1 coordinate 4,267,118, forward strand.
CTGGGACGGCGTCGTCATCGACGAATAGGAAAAGCGGATGACATCGGTCTCGTATTCCGCAGCTCCCTGCAGCCCGAGCGAATAGGCTTCTTCGGCAAAGGCGATCGAGTGCTCTTCGCCGGAGGTGCGGTCGCGGATCATGATGACGGGCAGGCCCTCGCGGCGTTCCAGCCAGACGAGATGGCGGGCAAAGGCCATGTGATTGAGGATCAGACGGCCCGGCTCATGCGGCACCACTTCCTTCCAGTTCGCCTTGCCCGGTGCCGACACCGGTGCCTCGACGATCTTGAAGTCCTTGGCATCGTCGGCATTGGTCAGGATGTAGAAGACGTCGCCGCCTTCAGTCATCGAATACTCGACACCTTCCTCGCGTTCGGCGACCAGCACGGGCTCGGCCGTCAGGTTCTTGGTCGAGAGCAGGCGGTATTCCGAAGTCTCGTGATCATGGATGTCGATGAAGATGAAGTCGTCGAGCAGCGAGCCGCCGACCCCCATGAAGAAGCCGGGATCCTTCTCCTCGTAGACCAGGCGATCCTCCGACTGAGGCCGTCCTACAATATGGTGGAAGACCTTGGACGGCCGATGGTTCTCGTCCTGCAGCGTGTAGAAGAAGCTCTGACCGTCCGGCGCCCAGACACCGCCGCCGGCGGTGTTCTCAAGCACGTCGTCGAGATCCTGCTTGGTCTTGAGATCACGGATGCGCAGCGTGTAATATTCCGAGCCCTTGTCGTCATAACCCCAGATGCCGAAGGCGTGGTCCGTCGTATGGTCGATGCCTGACAGGCGGAAATAATCCTTGCCGGCAGCTTCCTTGTCTCCATCGAGCAGCAGGTCGCGCAGGCTCTCATTTTTCGGGTCGCCGTCGCGGGGAATGCGGAAGTAGCGCGGCTGCTCGCCGCCGGTGACAAAGGCCGAACCATAGGCAAAAGGGCCGTCCTTCATCGGAATGGAAGAATCGTCTTCCTTGATGCGTCCCTTCATCTCGGCAAAGAGCACCTTTTGCAGCTCTTTCGTGTCCGACATCGCCGCTTCCATATAGGTGTTCTCGGCGTCCAGGTATGCGCGGATCTCCGGGTCGAGGATCGAGGTATCCTTGAACATCTGCTGCCAGTTGTCGGCACGCAGCCAGGCATAATCGTCCGTTCTGGCGATCCCGTGGCGGGTATCGGAGACGGGCTTCTTGGCGACGGCGGGCGGGGAGGGCAGATTGTTGAAGACGGACAAGGGAGATCCTTCCGGGAATGGGAACATTCAGCTCAGCGAGAGATAGAGAGGCGAGGGGCCGCGATCAAGCGGCCCGGGACGGGAGGAAGATCGGCGTTGCCCTCAGCCGTCTGTGCCGGCCGTCGACTTTGCCCAGTCCATGTAAAGCTCCAGTGCCTTGCGCGTCACCGGCCCTTCCTGCAGCTGCACGTCGTCGAGGCGCGTCACCGGCACGACCTTGGAATAGTTGCCGGTCTGGAAGATCTCGTCGGCATTCATGAAGTCCTCGACCGACAGCGTCGCCTCGCGCACATCGAAGCCTGCCTGACGGAGCAGGCCCATGATGCGGGCGCGGGTGATGCCCGCGAGGAAGGTGCGGTTGGCAGCCGGCGTGTAGACCACGCCGTCCCTCACCATGAAGACGTTGGAAGACGCTGTCTCCACCACGTTGCCGTTCATGTCACGAACGAGCGCATTGTCGAAGCCGCGTTTGCGGGCGTCGATGATCATGCGGCCGGAATTCGGATAGAGGCTGCCGGTCTTCGCATCCGTCATCGCGCATTCGGGCGTCGGACGGCGGAAGGGTGAGAGCGTCAGAGACGAGGGTTTTGCCGTGTGCATCGGCGCCTCGAACAGGCAGAGCGCAAACCGGGTCGACTCCGGATCGGCCGCCACGACCGAGCCCATCTGCCCGTGTTCGGCCCAATACATCGGCTTGATGTAGATCGCCGTCCGCCCGTCGAACTTGGCGATTCCCTCCCAGGCGAGCCTTTCGATCTCTTCCGCAGCGACTGTCGCCTTCATGCCCATGTTCTCGGCCGAGCGGTTGACGCGCTGGCAGTGCAGGTCGAGATCCGGCGCAATGCCGTCGAACCAGCGCGCGCCATCGAACACCGTCGATCCCAGCCACATCGCATGCGAGACCGGTCCGATCAGTGGCGGATTGCCGGTAAACCAGTCTCCGTCAACATAGGTGAAGGTGGGAGTGCGCGCGGATGTGTCGACGGCCATGATGGTCTCCTGTTCTCGTTGCCTTGCAGCAAAGTCGCAGCCGGCAGCAAGGTCAAGGCGAAACACGTCACGGAGACGGGAATCCTCAGGCAACATGCCGTCAATGCGAAGAAAAGGCAGATTTCGTCGCGGATTCAGAAACTTGAATGATGGACCGATCAACGAAGCTGATGCGCGTGGGAGGTTCAGACCTGGGCGGTCGCACGTGGTTAAAGATCCCGTAACGGATTCCTGAAATATTGAAGGAAGTTGAGATCGCGGCCTGCGGGTCAAGTGTTCTGCGTTTTCTTGGGGGTCATTATGAACAAGGTGCGTCTCGTCGCTCTTCTCGCCGCGTCCGTTGCGGTCACGTCTTCGCCGGCATGCGCTGAAGGCTTCTTCTCCGGCAACTGGTATGTGACGCTCGGCGGCGCCGGCATATCGGCCCCGACTTTCGAAGGCGCCAAGGACAACGAGTACTTCTTTTCGCCGATCATTTCGGTTGGCCGTGGCGGGGCTCCGCGCTTTTCCTCGCGCAACGACAATCCGAGCTTTGCGATCTATGACACCGACGTGCTGCGCGCCGGCATCGTCGGCAAGTTCGTGAGGGGCCGCGATGCCGGTGACGACGCCGCCCTGCGCGGACTGTCCGACGTTGATTGGGGCGGCGAACTCGGTGGTTTCGCCGATGTCTATGTCACGGATTGGATGCGCGCTCGCGCCGAGGTTCGCCAGGGTATCCGCGCTCATGACGGACTTGTTGCCGATATCGCGGTTGATGCCTTCACCGATATCGCTCCGGGCCTGCGTGTTTCGGCCGGCCCGCGCATGACCCTGGCCACGAGCGGCTACACGCAGACCTATTATGGCGTGAACGCAGCCGAGTCCGCAGCGTCTGGCCTTGCCCAGTATGATCCGGATGGCGGCCTCACCTCCTATGGTGCCGGCGGCGCGATCACCTGGGAGGCCACAGACAAGATCTCGATGAGCGCTTTCACCGAATACAAGCGCCTTGCGGGCCCCGTCGCCGATTCGAGCCTCGTCGAAGAACGAGGTTCGAAGAACCAGCTGATGTTCGGCGTATCTGCCAGCTACAAGTTCGGCGTCAGCTTCGACTGACGAAAGGCCGCAGCCGATTTTCATGGCCCCGTTAGGGCTGGGCGGTTTTCTTGAGGCCGGCCATGCTCTATCAAACAGGGCATGAACACAGCCGATCCGAACATCGATCGCGTCGTCGACGCGCCCTCCGACAACTTCGTCTATCGCGTCCTGCCGCGATGGCTCTGGCCGCATGCACAGCTCGCCCGCTGGGACCGCCCGATCGGCTGGCAGCTCCTGATGTGGCCCTGCTTCTGGTCCTCGGCGCTCGCCGCAAACGCGCTCGCCGCCGAAGGCCGGCTGAATGTCCCGCTCTTCATTTTCCACCTCGTGCTTTTCTTTGTCGGCTCTGTCGCCATGCGCGGCGCCGGCTGCACCTATAACGACCTCGTCGACCACGACATCGACAACTTGGTCGCCCGCACCCGATCGCGGCCGCTGCCGTCAGGCCGCATCTCGCGCCGCAACGCCAAGATTTTCATGGTGGTGCAGTCGCTGGTCGGGCTTGGCGTGCTGCTCTGCTTCAACGGCTTCTCGATCCTGCTCGGCATCCTGTCGCTTGCCGTCGTTGCCATCTATCCCTTCGCCAAGCGCTTCACCGACTGGCCGCAACTTTTCCTCGGGCTCGCCTTTTCCTGGGGCGGCTTGATGGGGTGGGCCGGCCTGCAGGGCAGTCTCTCCCTGGCGGCGATCCTTGTCTATGTCGGCGCGGTCGCCTGGACCATCGGTTACGACACGATCTACGCCCATCAGGACCGGGAGGATGATGCGCTTGTCGGCGTTCGCTCGACGGCACGGCTGTTCGACCGCGACACCAAGATCTGGCTGATGGGCCTTTATGGCCTGACCCTTGTTCTGCTTCTCTCCGCATTCCTGTCCGCCGGCGCAGCCTTCCCGGCGATCATTGGCCTCTTCGTCGCAGCGGGCCTCTTCGCCTGGCAGATCAAGGTGCTCGACATCGACGACGGCGCCCAGTGCCTGGCGCTGTTCAAGTCGAACAGCCGCGTCGGCCTCATCATTTTTCTGGGATTGGTTGCGGCCATTCCCTTCGCCTGAACCATTTCGGACCGGCTCCGGTGCGGGTGAAAGCTTGCACCGTTTCGGAACGATCGCGATGGATGAAGCTGCAACGCAAGAGGCCCGGAAGTTGCCTTCCGGGCCTCTTGTCTGTCCAGTCCTGGGACGAAATCAGCTTCTTGCGATGATTTCCTTTCCGGAAATCTTCATGCTTACACCCAGCTTGCCGGTGGTGCGGCGCACGAGGAATCGCGGGCGACGCTCGGCGAAATAGGAATGGCGGCGACGCGGCTGCGTTTCCCTGGTGCGCACATCGCCGAGATGGTCCTCGAGCGGACGGGCAATGCCGTCGGCTTCCACCATCAGCATGGGAATGCGGAAGGCCTCTGCCCAGCCGCGCCAGTCGGCGGCGATATCGCAGAGATCATGGGCGACGAGCAGCGGGATGCAGAGTTCCGGATCGTCGTGATGCAGTTCCAGCGTCACGGTGACTTCGCCATCGCCGTGGTCGATGGCACGCGCTGCGACGCCCTTGAAGGCGCGGGCAGGAAGGGCGAAGGAGAGCGGAAGTCCGCTGCCGGGGAGGATCTTGCGCAGGACGGCGCCGCGTTCGTCGATGGTGATCGTGACGTCGCCGAGGGCGCCGCGCAGAGCATAGGTCACTTGCTGGGGGAACCGCGAAGGATCCAGTCGCAGAGTGGCGCCGGCCCATGCTGGCTTCAAAACCGTGTTCGTCATCTTCATGCTACCCTTGTTTTACCCGAGAGCGCGTCATGTGCTCGTCTGTTGGGACTTTTCGTCCTCTGTGGGGTGAACATAGCCAGCCGCTGTTGGAGACAGCTTAAAAATCGCGGTAAAAAAAACCTTGCGGTGTCAGATGGTTAGTTTTGTCGTACCGGCTAAGGTTTCAGAATGGTGAAACTCGCCTCGGTGTGTTGCAGGGCGAAACGCTTCGGCAATGGTCCTGTCGCCAGCGCCGGCATGCCCGTTTGCCAAATCATCGCTTCTTCATGGTTTCGTAAAGCTTGAGGCAAGGATTTTGCGTCATGCTGTGATTCGCGCGCCTTCCGTTCTGTATGGGAATCCCGATGGTTTCGACCTATCTGAGCTACAATCTCGTCAATCGCGACATCAAGGCGAGCCTTGAACGCACGGTGTCCGACCCGCTCGTGGCGCGCCAGACGGAGTATTTCAAGGAGAACATCGGCAAGGTCTCTTCGGTCGAGGAGTTCCTCGACGACTACCAGCTCTATTCCTATGCAATGAAGGCCCATGGTCTGGAAGAAATGACCTATGCGAAGGCCTTCATGAAGAAGGTGCTGGACAGTGACCTTTCGGACGAGGATAGCTTCGCCAACCAGCTGACGGATGAGCGCTACCGCAATTTCGCCGCGTCCTTCCAGTTCTCGACGGAAGCGACAGATCTGCAGACGGACTCCCAGCAGGCGATTCTTCTCGAGAGATACGAGGCCTCGCTGACGGCTCAGAGCGACACGCTGGAAGCGGACGCCTACTATTATGAGACGATGATCGACAAGATCACCAATGTCAGCGGGCTGGTCAACAACAGCCGCCTGATGACTTTCGCGCTCGATGCCTACGGCATCGATGGCACCTATTACACCAAGGATCATCTCACCCAGATCCTCACCAGCGACACGTCCGACCCGGGCAGCTACGTCAACCAGATGGTCGCCAATGGTACGGCCAATGCGGCGAGCTTCCTCAAGCTGGCCCAAGCCTTCGACTTCAATACCGATGGCACACTCTCGGGCGCGACGGCCCAGACGGCAGCCCAGAAGGAGGCCACCGTCTCGCTCTATGTCGACGAAGAGCAGATCTATGTCACCGACTACTATCGCCAGCGCGAGCGTGCCTATTACGAGCAGAAGATCTCGACCATCACCACGGTCGATGAGCTGACCGCCGACACCCGCCTGTTCACCTATGTCAGGACCGCTTTCGAGCTGGGCTCCATGAGCGCCTCGACCTTCAAGCAGATCGTGACGAGCGACACCTCCGATCCGGGCAGCTACGCTGCCACCAATGGCGGCGATGCCTGGGTTGCCATTGCCGGCAAGTTCAACTTCGCCAGCGATGGCACGGTGGACGCGGGCATGAGCGCCCAGGGATCGACGCAGCTCGCATCGACCCATTCGGGCTTTTCGACCTTCTACGACGATGCCGATGCGGAGCGTAAGGAGGCGCTGACCGAACTGTTCAAGACCAACATGGCCAAGGTCGAAAACGTCGATGACCTGCTTTCTGACACGGCCGCACGCCTCATCCTGCAGCGCACATTCGGCTTCGAGAGCAATGAATTCTCGGTGCGCGAGCTGAGACAGGCTCTGACAAGCGATTTCACCGATCCGAACAGCTATGCCAACAAGTCGAAGGATAGCCGCCTGATCGAAATGTCGAAGCTCTTCAACTTCGACAGCGAAGGCAACGCCGCCGTGCCCCTGCAGGCACATAATTCGCTGACAGCGACGATGATAGCCAAGCAGTATGTGATCAACGAGGTGCGTTTCCTGGAGGAGCCGGAAAAGACCGAGGTCCGCAAGACGGCGACCGAGAAGGCGGAAAACTACCAGGAGAAGATCCAGTCGATCGACACCGTGAGCGAATTGCTGGCGGATCGCGACGTTATCGACGTGGTCATTGGCGCCTTCGGGCTCGACCCGGCAGAGGTGACCGACGACTTCCTCAAGCAGATCTTCGCATCCGACCTGTCCAGTTCGAAGAGCTTCGTCAACCTGCAGTCCGACAGCCGCTGGGCTGAGCTCGTTGCCTCCTTCAATTTCGATGCGAGTGGCAATCTCACCCGCGAAACGATCGGCACTGTCCAGCAGCGCGGCGAGACCCTGGAAACGGTCAACAAGTACCTGCGCCAGACACTGGAAGAAACGGAAGGCGAGAGCAACGAAGCCGTGCGCCTCGCTCTTTATTTCCAGCGCACCGCACCGACCATCACCGATGCCTATGGCCTTATCGCCGACGACGCGCTCATGGCGGTCTTCCGCACCACCTTTGGCTATACGGACGACTTCTCCAATATGGATGTCGACCAGCAGGCGCGCATCATCGAGGAGGACATGGAACTGGCGGATCTGCAGGATCCGGCCAAGCTGGAACGTTTCCTCCAGCGCTATGCGGCCATGTATGACACCGAATACGCCACCTATGACAGCCCGGCCCTGTCCATCCTGAGCGGAGGCACCGCCGGGATCTCGGCGGATCTCCTCTTGAGCCTGGCGCAGCTCAAGGCCTGATCCCATGTCTTTCGGAAGCCCGCTGCTTGGCGGCGGGTTTCTTTTTCGCTATCGATATATCTCAATGGATACATCGCTCGGAGCATGGCATGACCCGCCCCCTCAAGACTTCGATACTCGCGCTGATGATGTTGACGCTTTGCCTGTCGGGGGCAATCGTGAGCGGCGCACGGGCGGAGGAGCCAGTGACCGTCTTCGCCGCCGCGAGTCTGAAGGAAAGCCTCGAAGAGATCTCGGAAGCCTGGAGGTCCGACACTGGTGAAGACATACGGTTTTCGTTTGCCGCCAGTTCGGCGCTGGCCCGCCAGATCGAGCAAGGGGCACCGGCGGACATCTTCCTCTCCGCAGACCTGAGGTGGATGGATTATCTGGACGAGGCGGGCATGATCCGGACGGATACGAGAATGGATCTGCTTGGCAATCAGATTGTGCTTGTTGCGCCACGGGATGCCACCATCACCACGAAGATCGCCCCGGATTTCCCGCTCGCTGCGCTGCTCGGAGGTGGGCGCCTCGCCATGGCCAATGTCGCTGCCGTCCCCGCCGGAACCTATGGCAAGGCGGCCCTCGAAAGCCTCGGCCTATGGGATAGCCTCAAGGACAGGATTGCCCAGGCCGAAAACGTCCGCGCCGCCTTGCTGCTCGTCTCGCGCGGCGAGGCGCCTCTCGGTATCGTTTACGAGACCGATGCGAAGGTCGATCCGGGCGTCAGGATACTCGACCGCTTCCCGGAGGAGAGCCATCCCGCAATCGTCTATCCGGCCGCCCTGACGACCGATGGGCAAAACCCGCGAGCGGCCGACTTCCTGGCTTACTTGCAGGGCTCGGACGCCCGTGCCATTTTCACCGCAGCCGGTTTCACCGTGCTCGCCAAGACCAATTGAGCGCGCCTCTATCCAAGTATCCGGGATGCCCCTGTTGACCCTGACGTCCGAAGAATGGACCGCGATGCTCCTCAGTCTGAAGGTCGCGGCCGTCGCCGTGGTCTTCTCCCTGCCTCTGGGCCTGCTGGTCGCCTGGCTGCTGTCGCGCCGGGAGTTCTGGGGCAAGGCCTTGCTGAACGGCCTCGTCCACCTGCCGCTGATCCTGCCGCCCGTCGTCACCGGTTACCTGCTGCTGATCACCTTCGGCCGTCGCGGCACGGTTGGCGCCTTCCTCGACCAGGCTTTCGGCCTCGTCTTCTCCTTCCGCTGGACGGGTGCCGCGCTGGCTGCGGCCGTCATGGGGTTTCCGCTCCTCGTCCGCTCGATCCGTCTCTCGCTCGATGCTGTCGATCAACGCCTTGAAGCCGCCGCCGCCACGCTCGGCGCGCCCCCGGCCTACGTGTTCTTCACCGTCACCCTGCCGCTCATCCTGCCCGGCATCGCCGCCGGCGCCATCCTGGCCTTCGCCAAGTCCATGGGCGAATTCGGCGCGACCATCACCTTCGTCTCCAACATTCCCGGCGAAACGCAGACGCTTGCCTCGGCGATCTACGCCTATACACAAGTCCCCGGCGGCGACCTCGCCGCCATGCGTCTGACGGTGATCTCGATTGTCCTCTCCCTTGGCGCCCTGATGGCCTCCGAATTCCTCTCCAGGCGCATCGCCGCGCGCGTCGGGGCTGTCTGATGCTGGACCTCGCGATCCATCATCGTCAGGGCGATTTCAGCCTTCAAGCCGACCTGACCGTTGGGGAAGGCCTGACCGCACTCTTCGGCCCCTCCGGTTCGGGCAAAACGACGTTGATCAACATCGTCGCCGGCCTCGTTCGTCCCACGCAAGGTCGCCTCCACTTCAACGGCACGACCTGGGGCGACGGCACCACGTTCGTGCCGCCGCATCGCCGCCGCATCGGCTATGTCTTCCAGGAGGGACGCCTCTTTCCGCATCAGACCGTGCTGCAGAACCTGCGCTACGGAGAGCGCCTCCTGCCGCGCGCCGAGCGGCGCGAAGATCTCGACCGCATCGCGTCCCTGCTCGGCATCACCGACCTGCTCGCCCGTCGTCCGGTCCATCTCTCGGGCGGCGAAAAACAGCGTGTGGCTCTCGGCCGCGCCCTGATGACGAGCCCGAAACTGCTTCTGATGGACGAGCCGCTGTCAGCCCTGGATGGCGCCCTGAAGGCACAGATCCTGCCCTATATCGAGCGCATCCGCGACGATTTCGGCGTGCCCATCCTCTATGTCAGCCACTCGGTCGAAGAAGTCGCAAGGCTTGCGACGGCGGTCGTCACTTTCGACCGGGGGAGGGCGAGCGCTGTTGGTCGCCCCGACGAAGCGCTGGCCACCGTCCTGCACGCGTCCGGCGGCCTTCCGGCCGGCAACTTCATCGAGGCGGCAATCGTCGCCCATCATCCGGAGGACGGCCTGACCGAGGCGAGATCCGCCGTCGGGCCGCTTCTCCTGCGCCGGACAAGCCTCGCTCTCGGCACGCGGGTCCGCGTCTTCGTGCCGGTATCGGATATTGTCGTCGCGACGGAGCAGGTCGAGGGTCTTTCGGCGCTCAACCGACTGTCCGGGGACCTGGTCGCGATCGAAGAAAGAGCGGGCGCTGCTGTCACGCTCACCGTCGATTGTCACGGCCAGATGATTGTCGCCGAAGTCACGCGCCGGTCCCTGCGCCAGCTGGCACTGGCGCCCGGCAAGCCGGTCCATCTTCTGTTCAAGACCGTGTCCATCGCCTCGGACGCCCTCTACCGGGAAGCCCGGGATTGAGCCTTCCGCACCGTCCTCAGCCTTCGTCGTCGCCCTTGCGACCCGCAGGGACGAAATCCGCGGCCTCGACGCTGGCCAGCCAATCCAGATCGCCTGCCAGCGCCTTTCGGCTTTCCGCATCCATCCGCCGGCAGGCGGCAAGCAGCGTTTCGCCGAACGAGGTCAGCCCCGCCCCGCCGCCGCTCTTGCCCCCGTGACGGGTGAAGATCGACGGCTCCCGGAACATCCGGTTGATCTCGTCGGCGAGCAGCCAGGCGCGCCGATAGGACATGCCGAGCGCGGCGCCCGCTGCCCGGATCGATCCATGGTGCTCGATCATCCCCAGAAGCTGAGCCTTGCCCGGCCCGAGCCGGGCGCCGTTGGCAAGGTCGATGCGCAGTGAAAGGCGAGGGGAGCCGGTCATGGTCTCAGCTGATCACTTTGCCGGGGTTCATGATGCCCGCCGGATCGAAGGCCTGCTTGATCCGCCGCATCAGCTCCGTTTCGATCGCCGGCCGGCTCGCGGCAAGCTCGTCGCGCTTCAGCTGGCCGACGCCGTGTTCGGCCGAAATCGAGCCGGTATGCCGATGCACGACCGCATGCACCACGCCATTCACCTCGCGCCAGCGGCCAATGAATTCGGCCTTGTCGGCGCCGACAGGCTGGCTGATGTTGTAGTGAATATTGCCGTCGCCGAGATGCCCGAAGGCGCAGATCCGTGCATCCGGCATCAGCGCATGCACGGCGGCATCCGCCTCGGCCAGGAAGTCCGGGATGCGCGAGACGGGTACGGAGACGTCATGCTTGATCGATCCGCCCTCGGGGCGCTGCGCCTCAGACATGCTCTCGCGCAGGTGCCAGAAGGCGTCCTGCTGCGCGATCGAACTCGCGATCGCCGCATCCGAGACCAGGCCGGCCTCATGCGCCTCTGCGAGCAGCTCTTGCATCATCGCCTCGGCTGTTTCCGAGGAGTCTGAGGTCGATATGTCGATAAGCGCATACCAGGGATGGATGGAGGTAAGCGGATCGCGTACGCCTGCAATATGCTTGGTGGTGAATTCCACGCCGATGCGTGGCATCAGCTCGAAGCCTGTCAGCGCCGAGCCGCAGCGCTGCGAGGCCTTCTCAAAAAGGGCAAGGGCTGCCTCCGGTGAAGCGAGGCCCGCATAGGCTACCTGCCGCCCGCGCGGACGCGGCACCATCTTCAAAACGGCGCCGGTGATCACGCCAAGCGTGCCCTCCGCACCGATGAAGAGATCGCGCAGGTCGTATCCGCTATTGTCTTTCTTCAGCCGCCTGAGGCCGTCCCAGATTTCGCCGGTCGGCAGCACCACTTCGAGGCCGAGGCAAAGCTGGCGCATATTGCCATAGGCGAGCACGGCCGTGCCTCCGGCATTGGTCGCGAGATTGCCGCCGATCCGGCAGGAGCCCTCCGAACCCAGCGACAGCGGAAACAGCCGCCCATGCGCCTCCGCCGCCTTCTGCACGTCGGCAAGGATAGCGCCACCGTCGGCGACGATCACGTCGGCGATCGGATCAACTTCACGAATGCGGTTCATCCGCTCGAGCGAGAGGAGCACATCTGCGCCGTCGTCGCGCGGAACCTGCCCGCCGACGAGCCCGGTGCGGCCACTGACGGGCACAATCGCCGTGTCCGTCTCGGAGGCGAGTTTGAGGATTGCCGAAACCTCGGCAGTCGTGCCCGGCTTCAGCACAAGCGGCGAGGCGCCGTGATAGAGGCCGCGGTTCTCGGTGAGATAGGGTCTGATGTCCTCGGCCGAGGTCAGCGCATTGGCCTCGCCGACGATGTCGACGAAGGCACGCAAACGTTCGGCAAGGCTCATTTTCACGGTCATGTCAGTCATCCTTCCGTACCGCGAGGGGCCGCCGCCCGCATCAGCCGGTCATTGATCGCCTCGCCCAGACCCTCGTACGGGATCGTCGCAACGGCGATGCCCGTCGCGCCGCTGGCATCCGCACGCTTCAGAAAATCGAAGAGATTGCTCGCAGCCTCGGCCAGATCGCCGCCGGGGCTGAGGTTGAGCACGGCCCTTGCTGCCGAAGAACCGGATATCTCCCCTGGCCCGAAAGCGATCAGGGCCTCGCCCGGCGTCACCTCGGTCGCATTCAGCCTCACGGAAGCATTGGGCGCGTAATGCGAGGCGAGCATGCCCGGCGCTTCGATCGCCGCCGTGCCGGAGGCCTTCAGGCGGATGACCGTCTTGCCGGTGACGGCCTCGATCGCCTCGGCCTCGATCCCGCCGGGGCGCAGCAAATGGATCTCGCCGTTTTCCACCTTGACGATGGTCGATTCCACGCCGACGGGGCAGGGGCCGCCATCGATGATGACCTCGATCTTTTGCCCGAGATCGGCTTCGACATGCTGAGCCGTCGTCGGGCTGATGCGCCCGGAGGAATTGGCGCTCGGCGCCGCGAGCGGCCGGCCCAGGCTCCGGATCAGCTCTGCGGTGAAGCCGACCGGCACCCGAATGCCCACCGTATCAAGCCCCGCCGTCGCAAGCGGATGAATGCCGGCATCCGCCTTGAGTGGCAGCACGAGCGTCAGCGGACCGGGCCAGAAGGCACTGGCCAGTGTCCGTGAGACAGGGTCGAAGACGGCATAGCGCTCCGCCATGTCGAGATCAGACATATGGCAGATCAGCGGGTTGAAGCGCGGCCGTCCCTTGGTCTCGTAGATGGAGGTGATTGCCGCCGCAGACGTGGCGTCGGCAGCGAGCCCATAGACGGTCTCCGTCGGGATGGCGACGGGCCTGTGGCGCAGAAGCACGTCCGTTGCGGCCGCAATGGCCTGCGCCTTCTCCTCGTCCGTTCCGCTTTCTATCGGGATGATCCGCGCCATTTGTCCGAGCCTTCCAGTCTGCTTTTGCCCGTGCATATCCCGTGTGAAGCGAGGCGGCAAACCTCTTTTCGACGCAGCTGGCCCACCGGTTTCACCCTGATTTTTTATGGGATGGCGAAACCGTTCAATTTTTAACCACCGATGTAACCGAAAGAAAGAGAACTTCGCCTATGGTTCGCTCAAGAGACGAAAAAGCCTCACTCGGGGAAGTGGACAGATGCAGCAAGTCAAGAATCCGGCCGCCAGCATTGCGCTCCGCGTTGCAACCGCCATGCATCAGATGGGCATCGACGGTCTGCCGCGCAATTACGAGCTGGTCTACGAGGCCTATTCTGGCAGCAATCCGGAACTGGTGCGCGAATTCATCGCGCTCGGCAAGGTCAAGACCCAGGAATCCCTCGACGAACTCGGCCGCAAATATCTGCCGCACCAGCATGAAGATGGGCTGCTGAGCCGTCAGAACGGCCAGGTTCGCGCCGAGATGAGCAACTTCATCAGCCTGCTCAACGAGGAGAAGATCTCCCTGACCGATTACGGCCGCGTGATCGGCCATGCGTCGAAGAGCATCCTCACCGAGGCCGACCTCGAAGGCACGCCGCTCGGCCAGTCGATCAAGATGCTGAAGGCGGCGACCGAGAAGCGCGCCCACCAGAACAGCAATGTCGTCCGCGCCGTCGTCGACAAGACCGCATCGCTCGCTGACCTCCAGCGCGAAGCCGAAGAGGCGGAAGCCGCGAAATTTGTCGATCCGGTTACCCGCCTCGCGTCCCGTCGCGCCTTCAACAAGGCCGTCGCCAAGATCTATGCCAACCCCGAAATGCCCGTTCTCTGCGGCGTCGCGATCGGCGAGATCGACGACTATGCGCGTATCCAGGAACAGATGGGTCCGGCGGTCGCCGAGCGCTTCCTGATGCAGGTCGCCAAGGTGCTTGAGGCCGTGTCTGGCGGTGGCGATCTCGCCTGCCGCTTCGATGCCGGCCGCTTCGGCCTGCTGCTCTATACGTCGGATCAGGAGGAGATCAGCCGCGTGGTCGATCTCGTCCGGGCCAAGCTGAAGGCCACGAATTTCGTCGGTTCTTCGAGTGGCGCCCGCGTCGGCCAGCTCAGCATGTCCTTTGGAATCTGCTATTCCGAGCAGGCTCCGAATGCCTTCGACTTCACCAATTTCGCCGAAAAGGCGCTGGCCACCTCCAAGACGGCCGGCGGCGACACAGTGACGATCTACGGGGCGAGCGACTATGTCTCGAAGGATTGGCTGCTCTACAAGAAAAAGCCGGTCGGCGGTTTCGGCACCTGAGGTCCAGGCCTCGTCTTTCAGAGCGTCGTGATGATCTTTCGAAGCTCGGCGTTTCTTGCGCCGAGCATCAGCACATTGCGCAGCGCCTCTTTCGGATCGATGGTCTGGAAGAGCAGGCCATTGTCGCGGAATGAGCGGTCGATGGTCATCGACTTGTTTTCTGCTTCCGGCTTGATCGCCACAGCGAAATACATCCGTCCGTAGTTCTGCTTGATCTGCTCGAAGAAGACGTCTTCGCCGCCGAGTTCTGCAAAGAAGTTGGCGATATAGAAGGCCCATTTCACATCGGCATATTGCGCAAAGTTGGTGCGCGCCGCCGTCACGTGACAATAGCCCAGATGCGGGCTGTCGTTCAGCGTGCGATGAAAGATGATCTTGGGAAACTTCACCGAGTGGTGAAAGGCATTGATCCGCTCATGGGTGGTCTCGGCGGCCCGTTCCAGCCGGCGTCCGGTGCGGGCTGCGACTTCCTCATAGGAAAGATAGCGCCGCTCGTCCGGCAGCCAATCCTCGCGGCTGCGCGAGATCCGACCGGTCCTCAGGAACTCGGTATGGACTGCCCTGGTGGGCGGCGCCGCTTTTGTTTCTGCTTTGGGAGCCGCGTAGTATCTGAGTTTCTGCATCTTGACGCTCTGACTGTACCCGGACTGATTGCTTGAGCTTAACGCAGCATGGTTAATCATGATTTGACGGTATTCTATCGGGTCGAGATTTCGCGAGGCTTGCCGCAGCGCAAATATTGTAAATCGATCTCAGTCGCCCGTTTGCGCCATGCTTTCAGAGGCGAAATATAGTGCGTTGCTGCAGGCCTTGGAAAACAATGGAAAATTCCCCGGATCTTCGTTTCCACACCGACTTCGCTCCATGTCGCAAACGATTTGGGCCGTGTCGTTTCGCAGTGCAGCGCGCGTCTGCGCCGTGTGATTAGATGCAAGTCAAGCTCGAGGTGCTGCCCTGCTAGGGAGGGTGGGAAATCGGGAAGCCGGTCGAAATCCGGCGCTGCCCCCGCAACGGTGGTGGAGAATGCGTTATGGCAAAAGGCCACTGGGGGCGACCCTGGGAAGGCGCCGACGCGGTCCGCGAATGGACCACTCCTGAGCCCGGAAACCAGCCTTGGCAGATGGACATTTGAGGTTGCGGAGGGCGACCGGAGATAGCCATGCAGCGTCTTTTCAAGGCGGTGACGGGCTGTGCTCTCTTCTCCCCCGGGTTTTGCAAACGAGGACGACATGGACCTGCAGGCCAACATGCTGCGCCAGCTCAAGAATCGCCGCGAAGGCTTCTCGCTCGAGCAGCCCTTTTACATCGACCAGGACTACTTCAAGCTCGACATGGAGCAGATCTGGTATCGCGACTGGCTGTTCATTGGCCACGACTGCGAGATTCCCCGCGCCGGCAATTATTTCACCGCCCAGATCGGCGATTATCCTGTGGTCCTGGTCCGTGGCAAGGATCAGGTCATCCGCGCCTTCCACAACACCTGCCGCCATCGCGGCCACCGCGTCTGCACCTCCGATCGCGGTGCCTCTGCCAAGCTCGTCTGTCCCTATCACAACTGGACCTATGACCTCGACGGCTCGCTCGTCTTTGCCCGTCAGATGGGCGAAACCTTCGACAAGAGCGAATTTGGCCTCAAGCCGGTGCATTGCGAAAGTGTCGGGGGCTATATCTTCATTTGCCTCGCCAATGAGCCTGCCGATTTCGCGCCAGTCCGGGCCTCGATCGAGCCCTACATGAAGCCGCACCGGCTTTCCGAGGCCAAGGTCGCCCATCGCAGCACGATCATCGAAAAGGGCAACTGGAAGCTCGTCTGGGAAAACAACCGCGAATGCTACCATTGCGCCGGCAATCATCCGGAACTCTGCCGCACCTATCCGGAAGCCCCGACGGCGACCGGCGTGCAGGGCGCCGGTGACGATCCCGTGATCGCCGAGCACTGGCAGCGCTGCGAGGCTGCCGGGCTTCCGAGCGCCTTCAATATGGATCCGTCGGGCCAGTTCCGAACGGCCCGCATGCCCTTGATCCAGGATGCCGAGAGCTACACTCTGTCCGGCAAGCGCGCTGTCCGTCGGCCGCTGTCTGACGACGTTTCCACCTCGCATATCGGCACACTGCTGCTGTTCCACTATCCCTCGACCTGGAACCACATCCTCGTCGACCATGCGATCTCTTTCCGGGTGACGCCCCTGTCTGCCGAAGAAACTGCCGTCACCACCACATGGCTCGTGCACAAGGATGCGGTCGAAGGTGTGGACTACGACCTCAAGGAACTTACTCATGTCTGGGAAATGACGAACGATCAGGACCGGTCGATCGTCGAGGAAAATGCCTTTGGCATTCGCTCGCCCGCCTATGAACCTGGTCCCTATTCCGTCGAGCACGAGGGTGGCGTCATGCAATTCGTCGAGTGGTACACGACCTTCATGATCAACCGGCTCCAGGGCGACAAGGCCCGCCTGTCTGTGGTGGCATGAGATGAACATCGCCATCACCCAGTACCGCCACGTCGATGAGATGCGCCCCTGGTCCGACCGGGAGCATCTGCTGGAATGCGTCGCCGTCACACCTGAGGCCGCCGACGTGATGACCTTCACCTTCAGGCCCAGCAAGCCGGGCCTGTGGTTTCGCTATTTGCCCGGCCAGTTCGTCACACTCGAAATTCCGGTCGGCCCCGAGCCGGTCATGCGCACCTATACCCTCTCGTCCAGCCCGTCGCGACCCTATACGGTTGCCGTGACGGTCAAGGCGCAGAAGGAGAGTATCGGCACGCGCTGGATGTTCGACAATCTGCGGCCTGGCATGGCGCTGAAGGCATTCGGCCCGCTTGGCGACTTCTCCTACGCCAAGCACCCTGGCAAGAAATACCTCTTCGTTTCCGCCGGCTCCGGCGTGACGCCGATGATGTCGATGACGCGCGATCTGAGCGACCGGGCCCCCGACAGCGACATCACGTTCCTGAACTGCGCGCGTTCGCCCGACGACATCATCTTCCGCTGGGAGCTGGAAGCCAAGGCGCGCGACATGCCGAACTTCCAGCTCGGCTTCATCATCGAGCAGCTCGGCCGGGGTCAGCTCTGGTCGGGTCTGAAGGGTCGCATCGACAAGGCGAAGATCGCACTTCTCGCACCTGATTTCCTTGAGCGGACAGTCTTTTGCTGCGGCCCGGCACCCTTCATGGCGACCGTGCGCGAAGCGCTCGAAGGTGCTGGCTTCGACATGGAGCAATATCACGAGGAGGCTTTCCAGCCGGTCAAGGCGGAGCCTCTGGTTGTTGTCGCCGATTACACCGATGGAGAACAGGCGACGAAGGTCACCTTCGCCATGTCGGGCAGGGACGGTCTCTGCGCGCCCGGCCACACGGTTCTTCAGGCAGCCCGTGCCGCTGGCGTGCGCATCGGGGCGGCCTGCGAGTCCGGGCTGTGCGGCACCTGCAAGGTGATGAAGCTCTCGGGCGAGGTCGAAATGGACCATAATGGCGGCATCCTCGACGACGAGATTGACGAAGGCTACATTCTCGCCTGCTGTTCGCGACCGAAGAGCGACATCGAGATCGAGGCCTGAGCCGAAGGCGTGACTGCCTTGCAGCCATCGAGAAAGGGCGGTCGCCATTGGCACCGCCCTTTCGGCGTTTTGCCATTGGATGGAACAATATCCCGCTTGTGCCGTTGACGGAAACTTGCGCGCGAGAGTGGTCACGAAACCGTTACGCGCAGAGCGCGAGCATGAACGGCATGTTAATTTTGAGTTCAGGCTGGCTTTACTAACTTACGCTTCAAGGTCGAGGCTCGGGTGTCGCCCGCTCCTGACGACTGTGAGAAACATGCAGGGAGAACCACCATGATGACTGCATTGAAGACAACCGCCGTCGCCGCGCTCGCGTCAATCCTGGCCGTTACAAGCATGGTCCCGGCTCAGGCCCAGATCATCCGCCCGGTCGCGCCGATCGCAGCCGCAACCGATGCCACCAACGTGCAGTACCGCGAGCGCCGCTATGACCGCTATGATCGCTACGAGCGCGCCCGCTACTGGAACGGCCATCGCGGTTATCGCGAGCGCCGTGCAGGCTACCGCTACCGCAATGGCTATTGGTATCCACTCGCAGCATTTGCGGCCGGCGCCATCATCGGCGGTGCGATCGCCCAGCCGCGGGCGGTTCCGGTAGCGCCGCGCGCAGCCGGCTTGAATCCGCGCCACTACAGCTGGTGCCAGGCCCGCTATCGTTCCTACGACAGCCGTTCGAACACCTTCCAGCCGTATAACGGCCCCCGCCGCCAGTGCCTGTCGCCCTATTATTAAGCGGCAGAACTGACAGCGCCCGCTCTAGGCAGGACGCTGGAATGTGTTGATATCGAGCCGCCCCGGCCTTGGCTGCGGGCGGCTTTTTCATGTCTCCGATCCGCCTGTTTCCTAACGGCAAAATCCGCGCGTTAACCATTTGTTAACCAAATCGGCGGTACTTCTGTCATCAACGATTTGTTTACATAGATGACCAAAGTGCTAACCGAACCCCGCTCCATCCGCATCAAGGGAAGATCTTTCCTGGCCGTCGTCCTGACGCCGGATCCGCCGTTCGACGACTGGCTTGTCCGGCTCGACGATCTCGCGGCCCGGTCGGCCGGTTTCTTCCTCGGCCGTCCCGTGGTCCTCGATGTTTCCGACATCGAGATCGACCGCCCGCAGCTAAAGGCGCTGATCGCCGAACTTGGCGCCCGCAACGTCTCGATCATGGGCATCGAGGGTGGTCGCCCCTCGCTGGTCGAACCGGGTATGCCGCCGCAGTTGAAAGGCGGCAAACCAGCCGCGGATTACGAAGTGCCACGCGAGGAGGCGCCGCAAATTTCGGATGCGAAGCCTTCTCGTAAGGCGGAGAAGAAAACCGCCGAGCAGGCGCCGCCACAGGTGACGGTACAGCAGAGCCCGGTTTCGGCGCCGTCCATGATCGTGCGCGAAACCATCCGCTCCGGTCAGTCGGTGATCTACACCCAGGGCGATGTCACGGTGATCGGATCGGTCCAGTCGGGCGCCGAGGTGATTGCGGGCGGTTCCGTCCATATTTACGGCGCGTTGCGCGGCAGAGCGCTCGCCGGATGCGTTGGCAATGCCGACGCAAGGATCTTCTGTCGTAAGTTCGAATCCGAGCTGGTGGCGATCGATGGCGTCTACGCGATGACCGACGATATGAATCCAGAACTGAAGGGGCATCCAGTTCAGCTTTGGCTGGAAGGGGATGCCATCATGACAGAGAGAATGACGTGAACTTGAGCGGGGATAGACAGGAGAACCAAATGGGCAAGGTTATAGTCGTGACATCCGGCAAGGGCGGGGTTGGCAAGACCACCTCGACGGCCGCTCTCGGTGCAGCGCTCGCGCAGCGCAATGAAAAGGTTGTCGTCGTCGATTTTGACGTCGGTCTCCGCAATCTTGATCTGGTGATGGGCGCCGAACGTCGCGTCGTCTATGATCTGGTCAATGTCATCCAGGGCGACGCCAAGCTGCCCCAGGCGCTGATCCGCGACAAGCGGCTGGAAACGCTCTTCCTGTTGCCCGCCTCGCAGACCCGCGACAAGGATAACCTGACCGCCGAAGGCGTCGAGCAGGTCATCAACGAGCTCAAGAAATACTTCGACTGGATCATCTGCGACAGCCCAGCCGGCATCGAACGGGGTGCAACGCTTGCCATGCGCCACGCCGACATGGCCGTCGTCGTCACCAACCCCGAAGTCTCTTCGGTGCGTGATAGCGATCGCATCATCGGTCTGCTCGATTCCAAGACGCTGAAGGCCGAACGTGGCGAGCGCATGGAAAAGTTCCTCTTGCTCACACGCTACGATGCCGCCCGCGCCCAGCGCGGCGACATGCTGAAGGTCGACGACGTTCTGGAGATCCTGTCGATCCCGCTGCTCGGTATCATCCCGGAAAGCATGGACGTGCTTCGCGCCTCCAACATCGGCGCCCCGGTCACCCTGGCCGATGTCCGCAGCGCCCCGGCACTTGCCTATTTCGACGCCGCCCGCCGTCTGGCTGGCGAGACCGTTCCGATCACCATTCCTGGCGAGAAGCGTGGCCTCTTCGACAAGATCTTCGCGCGGAGGGCCGCATGAGCATTTTCTCCCTGTTCCGCAAGCAGCGTTCCGCCCCGATGGCGCGCGAGCGACTGCAGGTCCTCTTGGCCCATGAACGGGCCTCGCTCGAAAGCGATCTGGTCGCCATCCTGCGTGAGGAAATCCTGGCTGTGATCGCCAAGCATGTCGAATTCGACCGCGACAAGGTCCAGATCAAGATGGACCGCGACGAGGACGTCTCGATCCTCGAGATCGACGTCGAGATCCCGCGCAACGCCCAGCGCCTCGCCGCCTGATCCAAAACCACAACTGTCATGAGAAGGCCGCCGTCGGAGTTCCGATCGGCGGCCTTCTCATGTGGGCAAGACGGCAGGGCGGTCGTCCCGCCCTGCCTGGTCGTCCGACATCAGCCGATCAGCGCATTGCCGTCATGTTTGACCGCGACGATCGTCGAACGCGGCAGCTTGCCTTCGCCATCCGGGAACGGCGCGGAGGGGTGCTGGATGCCGACGAACATGGTGCGCTTGTCGGCAGACCAGGTCATGCCGGTCACTTCGCCGCCCTTCGGACCGGTGAGGAAGCGCTCGATGCGGCCCGTTGCCGGGTCGCCTGCCAGCATCTGGTTGTTGCCCTGGCCGACGAAGTCACCCTCGTTCGAATCTTCACCGTCCGTCTGGATCCAGAGCAGGCCGGTGCTGTCGAACATCATGCCGTCGGGCGAGTTGAACATGTTGCCGGAATTGATGTTGGACGAGCCGGCATAGGGGCCTTCCTTGTGCACGTCGGGATTGCCAGCCATGACGAACAGGTCCCACTTGAACTTGCCATCGGCGTGATCGTCGTTCTCGGGATACCAGCGCACGATCTGGCCGAACTCATTGCCTTCCCGCGGGTTGACGGCATTCAGCTCCATCACGTCGCCACCCGCATTCGTCCGCATCTTGCCGTCGTTGAGAACGGCGCGGTTCGAATTGTTGGTCAGCGCGCAATAGGCTTCGATGGCGACCGGGTTGACCGCGACCCATTCCGGACGGTCCATGGTCGTGGCACCGACCTTGGATGCGGCCTGGCGTGTGAAGACGCAGATCTCGTCCATCTTCATGCCGGTCGTCTCTTCCGTCAGCGCCAGCCATTCGCCGGTGCCTTCGTCGGAGAATTTGGCGACATGGAGCGTGCCCTCGTCGAGCAGCTTGGATGTGTCTCCGCCGGGCACGTAGATGCCATTGGAGACATATTTGTAGAGGAACTCACCCCGCTCGTCGTCGCCCATATAGACGACCACGCGACCGTCACGGGCAACAACCACGGCGGCGTTCTCATGCTTGATGCGGCCAAGTGCTGTGCGCTTGATTGGCGTCGAGGACGCATCCGACGGATCGATTTCGACGACGTAACCGGCGCGGCGTGGCTCGGCCGGGTTCTTCGAAACGTCGAAGCGCTCATCGAACTTCTCGTAACCGTAGCGGGTTTCCGCGACAATGCCGTACCGCTTGTAGTCATCCGGCATTGCGAAATCGGCATTGGTCGAGCCGAAGTAGCCGTTGAAGTTTTCTTCGCAGGTGAGATAGGTGCCCCAGGGCGTGCGGCCGGCGCCGCAATTGTTGAAGGTCCCGAGACAGTCGACACCGGCAGGATCGGCAGCCGTCTTGACCAGTTCCGAGCCGGCGGCCGGACCGGAGAGCTTCATCGGCGTGTTGTGGTGGATGCGGCGGTTGAACGGGCTGTCGACAACGATCTGCCAGCCGTCTGCAGCTTCGGTCACTTCCATGACGGTCACGCCCTGCAGGTTCTGCAGGATCTTCACGTCGTCCATCGACTGCGGCATGCCTTCCGGGGCGTGCGGCAGGTTGGTTTCGTTGTTGACATATTCATGGTTGACCGCGATCACCTGATGATTGCCGATCGCGAAGGCTTCCATGCCATCGGTGTTTTCACCGAAGACCTTGTCCGAATTTTCGAGCGAAACACCCTTCAACGGATCGATGTCGGAGGCGGTGGAAAACAGCGGCTGGCCCCACTTGGCCAGCGGCTTCCAGCTATAGCCCTCCGGAACATGCACGGTTGCGTCGGTCTGGGCGGCGATCGGCTTGAACGGGAAGCGGGAAGCGGCGTCCTGCGCGACGGCCGAGGTTGACGACATCAGATTGCCCACAGAGCCCATGGCGGCAGCGGCGGAGCCCATGGCGAGAATGCCGAGGAAGCCTCGGCGCGATACGGCACGCTCGACCACACGGTCGAAATCCGTCACGGCCGGCGGCGGGTTGTGAAGTTCGTCCCATTCGTCCCAGGATAGATGATTGGTGTTGGTCTCGGTCATCGCGAAGCCTCCTTTGGGTTGAAGTCGACCTTCGGACTAGCCAGCAGGGGTAACAGTGATGTGACGATGTCGGGGACAGGCAGCGGTTCGGGGAACCTGCATCTTCGCTGTCGCTGGAAAATGTCGGGTCTCGGGTGATGTAAGTCCTTGTTCCCGCTCAGCTTGCTCCGCCCGCGATGGACGTGTCAGCCGGCGCCGCTTTGTCGCGCTCGAACACGTTTGTTCAGACCGTCGCCGGTGCCTTCGCTTCCCTGCTTCGAACCGTGGACGAGACCTCCTGCCGCATGCAAAAGATTTGACGTTTACGTAAAAATCAATTAGCCAGAATGGAGAATGTGCCGCGCTTCCTGGGTGGAGACTGGGCGTGGCCGAGAGCATACGCCAGTTGGAGGAGAACGTCATGTACCAGGCGCCCGTAGAAGAAATCGCCTTCACCCTGAAGCACGTCGCCGGTCTGACCAAGGCCATCGAAGATGGCAAGCTGGGGGAATTGAGCGACGACCTCGTTGATGCCATCCTCTCCGAAGCCGGCCGTTTTGCCAGTGATGAAGTCGCGCCGCTCGCTGAGATCGGTGACAGGCAGGGCGCGCGCATGGTCGACGGCAAGGTCATCGTGCCCGATGGTTGGGACAACCTCTACCGCGCCTGGGCCGAAGGCGGCTGGAACTCTCTGACGGCCTCGGAAGATTTCGGCGGGCAGGGGCTTCCGCATATGCTGAACGTCGCCGCGCTCGAAATGTGGAATTCCGGCTCCATGGGCTTTGCGCTCGGACCGACGCTGACCATGGGTGCCGTCGATGCTGTCACAGCCCACGGCTCCGAGGACTTGAAGGCGAAGTACCTGCCGAAGATGGTTTCCGGCGAATGGACGGGCACGATGAATCTTACCGAGCCCCATGCAGGCTCGGACCTCGGCGTCATGAAGTCGCGCGCCGAGCGCCGCGATGATGGCACCTACCGCATCTTCGGCCAGAAGATCTTCATCACCTGGGGCGAGCACGAGATCACCGAGAACATCATCCATTTGGTTCTCGCCCGCCTTCCCGACGCGCCATCAGGCACCCGCGGTATCTCGCTCTTCCTCGTGCCAAAATATCTCGTCAACGACGACGGCTCGATCGGTGCCCGCAACGACCTGCATTGTCATTCGCTGGAGCACAAGCTTGGCATCCACGGCTCGCCGACCTGCACCATGATCTATGGTGACGGGAAGTTCGGTGACGAGCCGGGCGCCATCGGTTACCTCATCGGTGAGGAGAACAAGGGCCTCGCCTGCATGTTCACCATGATGAACAATGCCCGCCTCGCCGTCGGCATGCAGGGCGTCGCCATCTGCGAAGCCGCCACCCAGAAGGCCGTGCAATACGCGAGGGACCGCACGCAGGGGAAAGCCCCGGGTTGGACCGGATCAGGCATGTCGCCGATCATTGATCACCCGGATGTCGCCCGCATGCTGGTGACCATGAAGGCGCTGACGCAGGGCTCGCGCGCCATCTGCTACGTTTGCGCCCATGCCACCGACATGAGCCACCACGCGGAAGGCGATGAGGCCCGCCATTGGGCCGAGCGCGCTGCCTTGCTGACCCCGATCGCCAAGAGCTTTGCCACCGACGCCGGCGTCGATGTCGCCTCGCTCGGCATCCAGACTCATGGCGGCATGGGCTTCATCGAAGAAACGGGCGCTGCCCGCTTCTGGCGCGACAGCCGCATCGCCCCGATCTACGAAGGCACCAACGGCATCCAGGCCGCCGACCTCGTCACGCGCAAGCTGCCGCTTTCGAACGGCAACCATGTTCGCGGTTTCGTCACCGAACTGAAGCAGGTGGTGAATGCAGTGCGTGCCTCCAATCTCGAAGGCTTCGGCGAAACCGCCACCCGCCTTGACGCGAGCCTCGCCGATCTCGAGGACACCACCGAGTGGCTGCTCTCGCAGCTGGCCAGCGGCAACACTTCGGCGGTGCTCGCCGGTGCCACACCCTACCAGCGCCTCTTCGGCCTGGCGCTTACCGGCATCTATCTCGCCAAGGGCGCTCTCGCAGACGAAGACCATGGCCGCGACAACCGCCTGGCCCTCTGCCGCTTCGCCGCCGAGAACCTGATCGCCGAGACGGCTGCACTCAAGGACCGTGTCGTCAATGGTGCGGCAAGCCTGGAAGCGGCTCGACTGATGTTTGCATAAGATGCGGGCCGCGCGTCCTCTTCTCCCCAGCGGGGAATAGGTGGCCGAAGACCGGATGAGGGGATGGCAAATCCTTGCGAGAACCCCTCATCGCCTCGCAATCGCTCGGCATGTCTCTCCGCTGGGGAGAAAAGAAGGAGAACCCCTTGACCGATCACATCCAGATTTCCCGCCCGGAAGCCCATCCCGGCGTCCTCGTCCTGCGCTTCAACCGTCCGGACAAGAAGAATGCCATCACGCAAGCCATGTATCAGAAGCTGACGGCAGGCCTGCTGGAAGGCGAAGAGGATGACACCATCCGCGCCATGGTTTTCCTCGGCACCGAAGGCTGCTTCTCCGCCGGCAACGACATGGCCGATTTCCTGGGCTTCGCCATGGCCGGTGCCGTCGGCGAACCGGCCGCTTTCGGCCTTCTCAAGGCTCTGACCGAGGTCACCAAACCGCTGGTCTCGGGTGTGGATGGCCTGGCGATCGGCATCGGCACGACGCTCAACATGCATTGCGATCTGACTGTGGCCTCTGACCGCAGCCTGTTCAAGACGCCCTTTGTCGACCTTGCCTTGGTCCCCGAAGCCGCCTCCAGTCTCATCGCACCGCGCGTCATGGGCCACCAGCGTGCCTTCGCAATGCTCGCCGCCAGCGAAGGCTTCTCCGCCGAACAGGCTCGTGAGGCCGGTCTCATCTGGAAGGTGGTTGCTCCCGATCAGGTCGAGACCGAAACATTGAAGCTCGCATCCTCGCTTGCCTCCAAGCCGCCGGCCGCGATGAAGATCGCCCGCGCCCTGGTCAAGGGGAGCCCGGACGAGGTGCGAACCCGCATGCAGGAAGAGCTCGTCCACTTCGTCGCCCAGCTGAAAAGCACGGAAGCCCGCGCCGCCTTCGAAGCGTTCATGAAGGGGCGATGAGGCAACGCCGACGCCGGAGGGGATATCTGCTTTTCGGCGTTCGCTTAAGTACCCATTAAATCCTGCTTGTTACATTCGAGGAAGCGGCACATCCACCGCTTCCTCACCATGACGGTGCCGTGATCCCCAAATGCCGTTGACGTTGCCGCGCTGAACCGACGCGCGGTGCTTTGCAGGACCTTATCGTGAAGACCAGCTCCAACCTGATGACCACGATCCTGGTGGTTGCCTCCCTCGTGGTGGTTGCCGCCCTTTCCGGTTTCTCATTCTACATCGACAGTCTCCAGCGCGACGCAACGAGTGCTGCCGTCAAGAGCGAGATCGACAGCTCCGGTCTCCAGGCCTCGCAGAGCATCGCCAATTGGCTCGGCGCACGCGTGATGCTGACCGAGCTTGCCGGCAATGCCGCCGCCAAGGCGCCCGATGCGTCGGGCATCATTGCAGCCTTTGACAATCCCGTTCTGATCCGCGAATTCATGACGACCTATGTCGGCGACGAGCAGGGCGTCTTCACCAGCGTGCCGAACCAGTCGCTGCCGGACGGTTACGATCCGCGCAAGCGCCCCTGGTACCAGGACGCCGTCAAGGCCGACAAGATGGTCCTGACCGACCCCTATGCCGATGCCTCGACCGGCAATCTGATCATCAGTGCGGCCATTCCGGTCAAGAAGGACGGCAAGCTCTTCGGTGTCGCCGCATCCGATTTCTCGCTGACCTCGCTCGTCTCCATGGTCAATTCCATCGACATGGGTGGCATGGGCTCGGCCTTCCTCGTCAAGCAGGATGGCACGATCCTCGTTCACCGCGACGGCAACCTCGTCACCAAGACGCTGAAGGATGCCTTCCCGACAAACACGCCGGCTATAGGTTCCGGCATCACTGAGACGGCTGTCGCTGACGCGAATGTTCTCGTCTCCTTCCTGCCGATCAAGGGCCTGCCGCGCGACGATTGGTATCTTGGCGTCCAGATCGACCGCGATCTGGCCTTCGCCGCGGTCGGCGAGTTCCGCACGGCCGCTGCAGTGGCCACGTTCATCGGCGTCGTCGCCATGATCGGCGTGCTGGCCATGCTGCTGTCGCGCCTCGTCGTCCGTCCGGTGGTCGACATGACCGGCGTCATGGGCAAGCTCGCCGGTGGTGACGTCTCGGCCGAGATCCCCGGCACGGCGCGCCGGGACGAGATCGGACAGATGGCCGCCGCCGTCGCCGTCTTCCGTGACAACATCATCGAGCGTGGCCGTCTGGCGCGTGAGGCGGATGAAAACCGCACCATGACCGAACAGGAGCGCCGCGAGCGCGAAGCCGCCAAGATGCGTGAGGCCGAGCAGGTTTCCTTTGCCGTGCATTCGCTGGCCGAGGGACTGGGCGGTCTTGCCAATGGTGACCTCGTTTCGCGTATCGAAACGCCCTTCGCCGGAGACCTCGATCGTCTGCGCGTCGACTTCAATGCCTCCGTCGAAAAGCTGCATGATGCACTCGCGACCGTCGGCCGCAACGCACGCGCCATCGACAGCGGCGCCACCGAGATCCGCTCTTCCGCCGACAATCTCGCCCGCCGCACTGAACAGCAGGCAGCCTCGGTCGAAGAAACGGCGGCGGCCCTCGAGGAAATCACCACCACCGTCAAGGACAGCGCACGCCGCGCCGAAGAAGTCGGCCAACTGGTGAGCCGCGCCCGTGCGGGTGCGGAAAAGTCCGGCGAGATCGTCGACAAGGCCGTCGATGCCATGCAGGGCATCGAGAAGTCCTCGGGCGAGATCTCCAACATCATCGGTGTGATCGACGAAATCGCCTTCCAGACCAACCTGCTCGCCCTCAACGCCGGTGTCGAAGCCGCGCGTGCCGGTGACGCCGGCAAGGGTTTTGCGGTCGTCGCCCAGGAAGTCCGCGAACTTGCCCAGCGTTCGGCGACTGCCGCCAAGGAGATCAAGGCCCTGATCAGCGCCTCGGGCGATCAGGTCAAGCACGGCGTCGACCTCGTCAACGAAACCGGCAAGGCGCTCGACGTCATCGTCCGCGAAGTCCAGGAGATCAACGGCCACGTGAATGCCATCGTGACGGCCTCGCGTGAACAGTCGACCGGTCTTCAGGAGATCAACACCGCGGTCAACACAATGGACCAGGGCACGCAGCAGAACGCCGCCATGGTCGAGGAGCAGACGGCGGCAAGCCACGGCCTGGCCCAGGAAGCAGCAGCCCTCACGGCACTGCTCAACCAGTTCCGCATCGACGACCGCGCTTCGGGCATAGCCTCCGGCCATCGCCGCGCGGCCTGATCGAAGCACCTGTCGTGACAGCATCGAAACGGCGCCCCTGTGGCGCCGTTTCCCTTTTCCGGGTTCAGGATTGGTTCAGCCTGCATTCAGTCTTTGCCGCTAAAGTCTGCAACCATGCGCCGACTGCGGCGTTCCGGTTATATCCACGCGACCGTGGCGAGCGCGGTCGGAATTTTCGAAAACTCATCAGAGGTCGTCATGTTGCGCTTGTTTTGTGTCGCACTCAGCCTTTTCCTCAGCATCTCCGTCTCGGCCGCCGATACCATGTCAATCGGCGGCACATCCGATGTCCAGATCAACGAACCCAATGATGTGATCAGTGAGACCCAGAATACGCCGAAGCAGTCGACGCGCCCGCGCCCGCAGCGCTACGTGTGTGTTGTCGATCAGTCCGGCAGTGTCGGCGGTGGCGGTCAGGTGTCTTGCCCGGCCAAGGCCGGCCGTGTCGGTGGCCGTTGCCGCTGTGCCAATGTCACGGGATCCGGCACGCTGCTCACCTATTGAGCCCGCCCGTTCAGCCGGTCGGCTGATCTTTCCGGCGAAGCGCACGAGGCCGGCCCTTGCGGGATTGCGCTTCAACCAGATGCAAGCGGGCCGGCAAACCCCGATCAACCATCCTCCACGACATCAGCGCGGAGGATGGATCGTCCCTGTTATCCCTTGCTCAGCGTCGCAACTGCCTCGACATGCGGCGACCAGAGGAACTGGTCGATCGGTGTGACATGGTCGACCCGATAGCCGCCGGCGATCAGAATGGAGAGGTCGCGGGCAAGCGTCAGGGGATTGCAACTGATCGCAACGATTTTCTTCACTTGCGATTTGGCCAGTTCCGCACATTGCACCTCCGCACCTGCGCGTGGCGGGTCGAAGAGCACGGCGTCGTACCCCTTGAACTCGGAGGTCATCAGCGGACGGCGGAAGAGATCGCGCCGCTCTACGGTCACCGGCTTCAGACCTTGCGTGTTGCGCGCGGCGAAATCGAGCGACTTCACTGCCCTCTCGTCGGATTCGACGGCAAGCACGGAGGATGCGCGGGCGAGCCTGAGCGCGAAGGTACCGACACCCGCAAAGAGGTCCACGACCTTCTTCGCCTTGCCGATATGGGCCCGCGCGAGTGCCGCCATGTGTTCTTCGGCCTCATGGGTCGCCTGGGTGAAACCACCGGGCGGCAGCATGACCCGGGCGCCGGCAAAATCGAGCAGCGGCTTGTGGGGCTCGATGACGATTTCGCCATTGGCCGAAACGCGGGCGATGTCCTTGAGCCTGATGACCGCATTGGTGACAGCGCGCCGCTCCTGGTCACCGAGCCCGCCGCGCAAACCGTCGAGCGAGATGTCGAGACCGGTGGTCGTCTCGGTCACCGTGATGCGGAAGTGCTCGGCACCGCAGGCATTGGCGATGATCTTGATCGCGTCCAGCCGGGAGATCAGCCCGTCCGACGCGATCGGACATTCCTCCACCGGCACGACATGGTGGGTTTCCGCCTGCATGAAGCCCATGACGAGGCCCTGTTCCCGCCGACGGGCGGTGAAGACGAGGCGGCGCCGCTGATGCGGATGAGCTTCGAAGATTTCGCCGACCGGCGCCGCGATTCCCTTCGACTTCAGGGCATCGATCAGCACCTGCCGCTTGAAACCATTATAGGCGGGTTTGGCCATATGCTGCAGCGAACAGCCACCGCATACGCCACCCACTCCATCAGGGCCGAAATGCTTGCACAGGGGCTGGACGCGATCGGGCGAGGTCGTGCCAAACGACATGATCGTGCCCTCGTTCTTCACCCGCGCAATGGAAACGGTCTCGCCGGGCAAGGCGAAGGGCACGAAGACCGGACCATCGGCACCATGCGCGACCCCGTCTCCTTTGGCGCCGAGGCTCGCAATCGTAACAGTCTGAGCGCTCATTCGGCGTCTCCTTCGGCGTCGAGATCGTCTTCAAGATCACCATCGTCATCCTCGCCCTTCTCGGCGTCGAGAGGCTTCACGCCGGCGAGCAGGAATTCCTCGTTGCCGTCACCGCCTGCGATCGGGGAGGGGATAAGGCCGAGGCTCGTCCAGCCCATGTCTTCCGTCAGCCAGCGTTCGAGTTCGGCGGCAACCAGCGGTGCCGTTTCCGGTTCCTTGAGCAGGCCTGCCTTGCTGATCGCGTCACGGCCCGCCTCGAACTGCGGCTTGACGAGCAGCAGGCAATGCGCCCCTGGCTCGGCCTGCTCGAGTGCTGGCGCCAGCGCCAGCTTCAGCGAGATGAAGGAAACGTCGGAAACGAGAAAGTCGAAGGGCTGGTCGTCGTAATCGTCAGGTTCCAGATAACGCGCATTCAAACCTTCGAGATTGGTGACGCGCGGATCGCTGAGCAGTCGCGGATGCATCTGGTCGTGGCCGACATCGATTGCTGTCACATGGGCAGCCCCGCGCTTCAACAGCACCTCGGTGAAGCCGCCGGTGGAGGCGCCGACATCCAGGCAGTGACAGCCCTCGGGCGAGAGGTTGAAATGGTCGAGGGCGGCGTCGAGTTTCAATGCCGCGCGCGAGACATAGTCCTGTGCCGGATCGTCGATATCGAACTGGTGCGTGGCAGCAAAGACGAGGCTGGGTTTGGCCACCACCTTGCCGTCCACTTTCACCGTGCCGCGCTGGATGGCGTCACGAGAGCGGGACCGGCTGGCGAAAAGGCCGAGGGCGACCAGGAGCTGGTCGAGGCGCTGGGGTTCTGGGAGCTTCTTCATGCCCCGTCAATGATGCTTGTGGCCGCAGCGCGCAAGTGTTTTTCGCGTCTGGCAGGCCCGGAGCAGGGGAAGGGCTGCCGGCTCGGCCTGGAAGCTCCGTCTCGAGACTTGTCCGCACAAGTCAATGTTTCATCCATTCAGAGTTTTATTAGTGATACATTAAGCAATCTATTCTAATGTTCACTGGCCGGCGCGATGCGGTCCTCCCTCCCAAGCAGCGCGCTCCGACACGAGACTGCAGGCCGTCCTCCTCCTCGAGGCCTGTAGGGAATGGAAGCCCCCCGGTTTCGGGCCCGGGGGGCTTCATTCGTTTGGCGTATCGCCTGCTCTCGGCCGACCGAAGCGCTACCTCACATACCTGTAGAGCCAGTCCCGGATGTCCTCCGGCAGGGCAACCGGGTCGCCACCCTCGCCATTCCGTGCGGTCCAGGTGAGATCGACCTCGGCCATCGTCTGTCCGTCCTTTTCCATCGCGACCTCGAAGCCGACCGATTTGCCGCCGATCTTGTCGACCTGGACGATCATGCGCACCTCGTCCTCGAACCGAAGCGGCTGGTGCAGGCGGATCTCGAGCTTGGTCGGGCTGTAGACTGGCTCGTCTTCGAGCGGCGGGCGATAGCGCCAGAAGTGTCGCACGGCCTCCTCGGCATGGATCACATAGGCAGAAGCGCGCATTTCGCCTGTCGGACCGATGTCGCGATAGGCAACCGTCAGCGTGCTCACCTCCACACGTTCCATCTCGTCCATGCTCTTCCCCGGTTTATCTAGGTGTTAGCGGCATCTAACGGCATAGCAGCCGGCTTCACAAGGTCTCGGTCCGTGCCGCCTTCGGCTTGCTGCACCAGTGGGCTGGGTAAAACCGGGAAAGTAAGGTGGAAGATGACGGCCGGGCGCATTATGTTCGGCTCGACCCAGGAAGGATGCCCATGGCCACCCGTCTTTACGAGAACCCGATCTTCCTCGAACACCATACCCCCGAAGGCCACCCCGAGAGGGCCGACAGGCTGCGCTCGCTCAACATCGCGCTGGAGCATCCGAACTTCGCCCGCCTCGAGCGTATCGAGGCCCAGCAGGCGAACGAGGATATGGTGACACTCGCACATCCCGAGGAGCATCTCCTTGCGGTGATGCGGCAGATCCCCGAGGAGGAGGGGGAGATCAACCAGCTGGAATCCGACACCTACGCCTCGCAGAAAAGCCTGCAGGTGGCGCTGACGGCGATCGGCGGGGCGATTGCGGCAGTCGACGACGTGATGACAGGCAAGGCCGACAACGCCTTCGTCGCCGGCCGTCCGCCGGGCCACCATGCCGAAAAGACGAGGGCCATGGGCTTCTGTCTGTTCAACACGGTCGCAATCGCGGCCCGGCATGTACAGAAGACCTACGGCGTCGAGCGCGTCGCAATTGTCGATTGGGACGTGCACCACGGCAACGGCACCCAGGACATCTTCTGGGACGATCCGTCGGTTCTCTTCTGTTCCACCCATCAGATGCCGCTTTACCCCGGCACCGGTGCCAAGGACGAGACGGGCAAACATCGCAATATCGTCAACGCACCGCTTTCGCCGAATGTTGGCTCCGATCATTTCCGCGAAGCCTTCAAGAGCCGCGTTCTGCCCGCGCTCAATGATTTCTCGCCTGACTTCATTCTGATCTCGGCCGGCTTCGATGCGCATCACCGCGATCCCCTGGCGCAGATCAATCTGGTCGGCGAGGATTTCGACTGGGCGACGGGCAGGTTGCTCGAAGTCGCCGACCGTTTCGCCCATAACCGGGTCGTCAGCCTCCTCGAAGGCGGCTATGATCTCGAAGGCCTCGCCGAATCGGCGGGCCTGCACATTCTGAGACTGATGAAGGGTTGAGTATGTCCGACGCCACTGTTCCCGCCGATCTCACCGGCTATTCCTTCGAAAAGGCCGTGGCCGAGCTTGAGAGCATCGTGGCCCGCCTGGAACGCGGTGATGTGGCACTCGACGAATCCATCGCCATCTACGAGCGCGGTGAGCTGCTGAAGAAGCATTGCGAGCAGTTGCTGTCCGCTGCCGAGAACCGCATCGAAAAGATCCGCCTCGACCGCGCCGGCAAGCCGACCGGTGCCGAGCCGCTCGACGGCGCGTGATCTGCAGGCGCATTTGTCGCGCCGTCACCGCACCACAGCATGAAATGCAAATGGCCCCTCGCGGGGCCATTCGTCGTTGTCGGTGTCGAGAAAGCGGAGTTATTCCGCCGGGTTCCTGACGTCGACTGCCTTGGGCTCTGGCGGCCGCCCACCGCTGCCGGTCTTCCACAGTGAGTAGGCAACGCCCACGCCGAGGATCAGGAAGGTGACGCCCAGCGACCATTCCGGCGGGAATTTCTCCCAGCCCATACCCCAGGCGATGAAGATCTTCGAACCGATGAAGATCAGGAGCACCGACAGCGCATACTTCAGGTAGGCGAAGCGATGCAGGATGGCATCCAGCGCAAAATAGAGCGCGCGCAGTCCGAGGATGGCGAAGATGTTCGAGGTGTAGACGATGTAGGGATCGGTGGTGATCGTAAACACCGCCGGCACCGAGTCGACCGCGAAGACGAGGTCGGCGATCTCGATCATCACCAGTGCAAGCAGGAGCGGGGTTGCAAAACGCCTGATCTTGCCCGTCACCGGATCTTGCTTCTTGACGACAAAGTTGTGGCCGTGGATCGCATCGGTCACGTTCATCCGGCGCTTGAGGAAGCGGATTAGTCCATTTTCCTCGATCTTGTGCTCCTTATCCGCCACGAAGAGCATCTTGATGCCCGTCAGGATCAGGAAGCCGGCAAAGAAGTAGAGGACCCAGTGATACTGGTCGACGATCGTGGCACCAAGCCCGATCATGATGCCGCGCAGGATGATGACCCCGAGAATGCCCCAGAACAGCACGCGGTGCTGGTATTCACGCGGGATGGCGAAGAAGCCGAAGATCAGGGCAATGACGAAGATATTGTCCATCGCCAGCGTCTTCTCGACCACGAAGGCTGTCAGATACTGGGCGGTCGCAGTCGTATCCATCTGCCAGTAGATGAAGCCGGAAAAGAGCAGGCCCAGCGTGATATACATTGCCGAAAGCTTCAAACTTTCGGCAATGCCGATTTCATGGTCGTTCTTGTTGAGAACGCCCAGGTCGAAGACCAGGAGCGCAACGACCAGCGCAAGAAAGAGAAGCCACATCCAGAGTGGCTTGCCGAGAAAGAGAATGAGCAGGAGTTCCAAGTGTCTGACCTCTGTTGCATTGACCGGCTCGATGCAACGCGCGTGCGGTCTCGCAGAGGAGGGGTCCGGTCCGGGCATGGCATCGAGCTTGCTCGATGCGGTCCGACATCACGAGGGTAATCCGTCGTCAGAGGGGCCCGGTCCGCAGAGGCGGAAATGGGGGATCCCGCCGGGAGTTCAAGCCCTGTGACGAGAAAAAACACAGGACTGCCCCGATCGAGGGCGCGCGCTGATACGCCCGCTCGATACGAGGCCATCATCACTGCCCGTAACGTCGCGCCTTGTGACGGCACCCGTGCCACTTGCGGCCGAGAACCCGCAGATAAGCCGCATGCAAACCAATGTGGTGCTTCGCCACATCAGGTTTGGCCTGCAATCCCGGTTAGGGAGTGACATTGACGGACCCACTCGTCCACAGATGCGGGCCGACAATCAAATCCGAGGTTGACGCCCCTCACTCGCCTCCCCATGATGTCGCAACTGCAAATGTTGTTTGGGAGGACACTCATGCATTTTTCGAGACTTAGCACTTTGCTCGCCGGCGCCGTTGCCGCATCTGTCGCATTCGGCGCCGCGTCCGTCAGGGCCGAGCAGTTCGTCAACGTGCTGACCGGAGGAACCTCCGGTGTCTATTATCCCCTGGGTGTCGCGCTGTCGAAGATCTACGGCGACAAGATCCCGGATGTCCGCACCCAGGTGCAGGCGACAAAGGCCTCTGTCGAGAACCTCAATCTCTTGCAGCAGGGGAAGGGCGAAATCGGCTTCTCGCTTGGCGACAGCGTCAAGCTGGCGGCGGAAGGCAATGCAGATGCCGGCTTCAAGGCGCCGCTCGACAAGCTGCGCGGCATCGCCGCCATCTATCCGAATTTCATCCAGATCGTCGCCACCAAGGATTCGGGTGTGACCTCTCTGGCCGATCTCAAGGGCAAGAGCCTTTCGGTCGGCGCGCCGAAATCCGGCACCGAACTCAACGCCCGTGCCATCCTCAACGCCGCGAGCATGAGTTATGATGATCTGGGCAAGACCGAATATCTGCCCTTTGCCGAATCGGTCGAGCTGATCAAGAACCGCCAGCTCGATGCGACCCTGCAGTCCGCGGGCCTCGGCGTTGCGTCCCTCAAGGATCTGTCCACCTCGCTGGCGGTTTCACTGGTTTCCGTTCCTGCCGAAGTCGCGACAGCGCTTGGCGCCCCCTATATTGCGGCGACCATCCCTGCCGGCACTTATGAAGGCCAGACGGAGGACGTGCCAACGGTTGCCGTCGTGAACTTCCTGGTGACCCATTCGGACGTCTCGGACGATCTTGCCTATGAGATGACCAAGCAGCTCTTCGAGAACCTCTCCGACATGCAGGCGGCCCACAATGCGGCCAAGGACATCACTCTGGAGAATGCCACCAAGGGTATGCCGATCCCGCTCCATCCGGGCGCCGAACGCTACTACAAGGAAAAGGGCCTGCTGTGAGGCGGAAAGCCTCTTAAGCTTCTAAGTTTCCTGAAGGGACCGGGCGGCCACCATGCCGCCCGGTCCTTTGCCCCTCGGCTTATCCTTCGGACGGACACCCATGAGCGCCACCACTGCGGACCAGACACTGTCGCATGAACCGAACACCCATGAGCAGCATTTCCCGGCAACGGTCGAGGGCAAGCTGCTCTATGGCATCGCCGTTCTCTTCTCGCTGTTCCAGATTGCGACTGCGGCGCATCTCATCGACCTGCCGAGCCAGCTCGTCCGCTCCACCCATGTCGCCTTCCTGCTTCTCCTCGGTTTTCCGCTGGTTGCCGCAAACATCCGGAAGGGGGCCGTGTACACGGCCGGCGCCTGGG
This sequence comes from Peteryoungia algae, assembly GCF_030369675.1. Classification (NCBI taxonomy): domain Bacteria; kingdom Pseudomonadati; phylum Pseudomonadota; class Alphaproteobacteria; order Hyphomicrobiales; family Rhizobiaceae; genus Peteryoungia; species Peteryoungia algae. The sequence continues at coordinate 4,303,052 of NZ_CP128477.1, forward strand.
CTCTCGCGACAGCAGGCGTCGCCGTCGCCGTCTACCAGTTCGTCGAATATGAGCCGCTGATCCTGCGCGCCGGCGATCTCGTTCCGTTCGACATCTATGTCGGCGTCGTCGCCATTGCGACGGTCTTCATCGGTGCCTGGGTCATCATGGGACCGGCACTGCCGATCATATCGGGCCTGTTCCTTGCCTATTGCCTGTTCGGCGAATACCTGCCGTCGCCGCTCAATCACCGCGGCTACGACTTTGCTCAGGTCATCGACCACATGGCCTATGGCACGGAAGGCATCTACGGCGTGCCGACCTATGTGTCGTCGTCCTACATCTTCCTCTTCATCCTGTTCGGTTCTTTCCTCGAACGGGCGGGCATGATCAAGCTTTTCACCGATGTTTCCCTCGGCCTCGTCGGCCACAAGCGTGGCGGCCCGGCCAAGGTCTCGGTCATCTCCTCAGGCCTGATGGGCACAATATCGGGCTCCGGCGTTGCCAATGTGGTGACGACAGGCCAGTTCACCATCCCTCTGATGAAGCGTTTCGGCTACCGCCCCGCTTTTGCCGGTGGGGTCGAGGCAACCGCCTCTATGGGTGGCCAGATCATGCCGCCCGTCATGGGCGCCGTCGCCTTCATCATGGCCGAGACGCTCGGCGTCGAATATGCCGAGATCGTCAAGGCGGCGCTGATCCCCGCCATTCTCTATTTCGCCTCGGTCTTCTGGATGGTGCATCTGGAGGCGGGCAAGCGTGGCCTGAGCGGGCTGGATCCAAAGGACCTCCCGTCGCCGCTCGCCGCCATTCGCCGGCAATGGTATCTGCTGCTGCCGCTTGCTGCTCTCGTCTGGCTCCTCTTCTCCGGCTATACGCCCCTTTTCGCCGGCACCGCAGGTCTGGCGCTCACCCTGCTGCTCATCCTCGGCAGCTCGATCGCCATCGGCATGTCCAATACGGCGGTGCGCACCATCTTCTGGATCGGCATCGGGCTCGCCGGTGCCTCCTTCTTCCAATATGGCTTCCGCGCCGTGCTGGTCGCGATCCTGGTCCTGATTGCCTGGAACTTCCTGGTCAAGGGCGGTCGCGCAGCCCTCAAGCTCAGCGTCGACAGCCTCGCCGATGGTGCAAAGACGGCGCTGCCGGTCGGTGTCGCCTGTGCCGTGGTCGGCATCATCGTCGGCACCATGACGCTGACCGGTGCTGCCAACACATTCGGACAGTTCGTCGTCGCCGTTGGTCAGCACAGCCTCTTCCTGTCGCTGATCCTGACCATGCTCACCTGCATCCTGCTCGGCATGGGCATTCCGACCATCCCCAACTACATCATCACCTCCTCGATCGCGGGCCCCGCATTGCTCGAACTCGGCGTGCCCCTGATCGTCAGCCACATGTTCGTCTTCTATTTCGGCATTCTCGCCGACCTGACGCCACCGGTGGCTCTGGCCTGTTTCGCGGCCGCCCCGATCGCGAGAGAATCCGGCCTGCGCATTTCCTTCGAGGCGGTGAAGGTGGCAGCCGCCGGCTTCGTCATTCCTTTCATGGCGGTCTACACGCCGGCCCTAATGCTGCAGGATGGAGGCCCGCTCGCGGCGGCCATCGGCTATCCGCTCGCCGTCGTCTATATCGTCGTCAAGGCCAGCCTCTCGATCGGCCTCTGGGGTGTCGCCGTGATTGGCTACCTCAACCGGCCCCTGCCGCTGCTGCATCGGCTCGTGGCGGCCGCCGCCGCCTTTTTCCTCGTCGCAGCCTTGCCGATCACGGACGAGGTCGGCGCAGCACTCGTCCTGCTCTTTGCCCTCATGGTCTGGAAATTCCCCGGCAAGGTCGCCGGGGACGCCGCAACGACGCCGCCCAAGACAGAGACACCATGAGCCTCTGCATCGCCATCGCCGCCACGGTGCTGACGATCCCGGCGACAAGTTTCTCCCTGTCCTGGGTTCATTCGGTCGAGAAGATCGAGTGGCGGGAGGAATGGGCGGTGACGCGTGCCGGGCTTGAGCTCCGGCAGGCGAGCGTCAAGGGATCCGGCGCCGGCATGGAGCCGGGCGAGGGGGCGGTGCTCGATGACGGCTGGTGGCGCTGGGAGCCCTCGCTCGCGCCCATTCCAGACTTGCGGCTCGCCGCCTCCGGCGCGACCTCCGGCGGCTGGACGCTCTGCCATGCCGGCGGCTGCATGACCCTCGGTGCTGCACCGGGCGAGGAGAGCATTCTCTCGGCTTGTACCGCAGACACAAAGCCCGTCGATCCATCGCCTTGAAGACACAGCGTCAACGGCCGCCAGGGCCCATCGCCCCTGTCACGGGGGCACGAACCTGCTAGTCTGCCCGGATTGAACGAAGAGGTTTCGCCATGTCCTTCTTTCCCGGAAATGACCCTGTCCCCGGTGACGCCTTTGCCTGCGACGCGATCGAACACCTGATCATCCCGCGCTCCAGCGATATCGGCGGTTTTTCGGTGCGCCGCGCGCTTCCCTCTGTCAAGCGCCGGCTGGTCGGCCCCTTCATCTTCTTCGACCGGATGGGGCCGGCGATCCTGAAGGCGGACGAGGCCATGGACGTGCGCCCGCATCCGCATATCGGCCTTTCGACCGTCACCTATCTCTTCGACGGCGAAATCAAGCATCGTGACAGTCTCGGCACCGAACTCGTGATTGCGCCCGGCGACATCAATCTCATGACGGCGGGCCGCGGCATCGTGCATTCGGAACGCACGCCGGAAAATCTGCGCGGCCATCCGCTCTCCATGTCCGGTCTGCAGACCTGGATCGCGCTGCCGGACGAGATGGAGGAGATGGACCCGGCCTTTGCCCATACCGCCAGGGGCGAGCTGCCGACATTCAACGACCGGGGCGCTCGCGGCCGTGTGGTGATCGGGGCCATGAGTGGCCTGCATTCGCCGGTGAAGACTTTTTCCGAAACGCTCTACGTCGATTTGAGCCTCGAAGCCGGTGCCCGCTTCCCCTTCGATGCCGGTCAGGAGGAGCGTGCGCTCTACATTCTCTCGGGCGAAGTAGAGATCGCCGGCGACCGGTTTGCGCAGGACCAATTGCTGGTCTTTCGCCCCGGCGACGAAATCACGCTGATCGGCGGCGCGGCAGGCTGCCACGTCATGCTCTTCGGCGGGGCGGCCATGGAAACCAAGAAACATATCTGGTGGAACTTTGTTTCGTCGTCCAAGGAGCGCATCGAACAGGCCAAGGAAGAGTGGAGAACTGGCCGTTTTGACATCGTTCCTGGCGATGAAGAAGAGTTCGTGCCTTTGCCGGAGGGCCGTTGACGTCTATATAACAGCGTGGTGTCGGATATTTGCCCAGCTCGTCTTGGGATGCTATCGCGCACCCGAACGAGTTGAAGAGGCAAGAGCCCGTGACATCCATGCCCGATACGCCGCTGCTGGACCAGGTCGAGTTCCCGAGAGACCTGAAGGCCATCGACGACCGCGATCTGCCGCAGTTGGCGCGCGAACTGCGCGACGAGATGATCGATGCCGTGTCGAAGACGGGTGGTCATCTGGGGGCTGGCCTCGGCGTGGTCGAGTTGACCATTGCGATCCACAAGGTCTTTGAGACGCCGGACGATCGGCTGATTTTCGATGTCGGCCACCAGTGCTATCCGCACAAGATCCTGACCGGCCGCCGCGAACGGATCCGCACGCTGCGCCAGGAAGACGGCCTGTCCGGTTTCACCAAGCGCACGGAAAGCGAATACGATCCCTTCGGTGCCGCCCACTCGTCCACCTCGATTTCCGCCGGCCTCGGCATGGCGGTTGCTGCCGAACTGTCGAAGACCGACCGCAAGGTGATCGCCGTCATCGGTGACGGCGCCATGTCGGCCGGCATGGCCTATGAGGCGCTGAACAATGCAGGCGCGCTCGACGCCCGCCTGATCGTCATCCTCAACGACAACGACATGTCGATCGCCCCGCCGACGGGTGCCATGAGCGCCTATCTCGCGCGCCTCGCATCCGGCCGCAGCTATATGGGCATCCGTGAATTCGGCAAGAAACTGACCGCCTATCTCGGCAAGACGGTCGATCGCGCCATCACCCGGGCCGTCGAGCATGCCCGCGGTTATGTCACCGGCGGCACCATGTTCGAGGAACTGGGCTTCTACCATATCGGCCCGATCGATGGTCACTCCTTCGACCATCTTCTGCCCGTGCTGCGCAATGTCCGCGACAATGCCAAGGGCCCCGTGCTGATCCATGTCGTGACGCAGAAGGGCAAGGGCTATGCGCCGGCAGAAGCCGCGGCCGACAAGTATCATGGCGTCAACAAGTTCGATGTCATCACCGGCACCCAAGCCAAGGCCAAGCCCAATGCGCCGGCCTATACAGCCGTCTTCGCCGATGCACTCGTCGAGGAAGCCCGCCACGACGAGAAGATTGTCGGCATCACCGCGGCCATGCCCTCGGGCACCGGCCTCGACAAGCTGCAGTCGCTCTTCCCCGAGCGCACCTTTGACGTCGGCATCGCCGAACAGCACGCCGTGACCTTCGCAGCCGGTCTCGCAGCGGAAGGCTTCAAGCCCTTCTGCGCGCTCTATTCCACCTTCCTGCAGCGCGGCTACGATCAGGTCGTGCACGATGTCGGCATCCAGGGTCTGCCCGTCCGCTTTCCGATCGACCGCGCCGGTTTCGTCGGTGCAGACGGCCCGACCCATGCTGGCTCCTTCGACACCGGTTTCCTTGCAGCACTGCCGGGCTTCGTGGTCATGGCCGCTGCCGACGAGGCAGAGCTCAAGCACATGGTCCGCACGGCCGCAGCTTACGACGAAGGCCCGATCTCCTTCCGCTATCCGCGCGGCGAGGGGGTCGGCGTTCCGATGCCCGAGCGGGGCGAGATCCTCGAAATCGGCAAGGGCCGCATCGTCAAGCAGGGTTCGAAGGTGGCGCTCCTCTCCTTCGGCACGCGTCTGGCCGACTGTCTGCTCGCCGCCGAAGACCTCGACGCATCAGGCCTTTCGACCACCGTCGCGGACGCCCGCTTCGCCAAGCCCCTCGACCACGATCTGATCCGCCAGCTCGCCCGCCACCATCAGGTGGTGGTCACCGTCGAAGAAGGCGCCGTCGGCGGCTTCGGCAGCCATGTCATGCATTTCCTCGTCAATGAGGGCTTGCTCGACAACGGCCTCAAGGTCCGCTCGCTGGTCCTGCCTGACGTCTGGATGGACCAGGCCAAGCCCGAAACCATGTATGCCAAGGCCGGATTGGATGCGGTGGGCATTCTGAAGACGGTGTTTGCAGCGCTGGGCCAGGACGTGCCGGGCGTGATCGCGGCGGGCTGAAGCTCCTCCTCAGGTGCCCTCTCTGGACTTCCCCCTATCCCCCGGTTAGACCGGGGCCTCATTGGCAGACCCTTCCATGGGTTGCGGAGGCCCCATGCAGACGGCAGAGACCACGGAACTCGTCCCCGACTTCGCGCCCGACTGGGCAGCGATCGCGGTCGTCATTCTCGGCGTCACCGCCTTTGCGGTGGGCCAGGGGCTCACCTATCCGCTGATTGCGCTGATCCTCGAAAGCCGGGGAGTCTCGTCCAGCATGGCCGGGCTGAATGCCTCGGTCTTTGCACTCGGGCTTGCCTCCTCAACGCTGATCATCGGCAAGTTGACGCAGGCAATGCGCGGCGACCGGCTGATCGTCGCGTCGCTGCTCGGGGTGTCGGTAGCGCTCGCCACCTTCTCGACCTTCGACCAGCTCTGGATCTGGTTCGTCGCCCGCTTCCTGCTCGGTTTCTGCACCAGCATCATCTACACGGTAAGCGAAGCCTGGCTGAACACCGCTTGCCCGGATCGCTTGCGCGGTCGTGTTTCCGGCGCCTATAGCGCCGGCATGTGTGCAGGCTTTGCCGCCGGCCCGCTCGCCATTCCGCTTGTCGGTATCGAGGACGGCTTCGCTTTCGCCATGACTGCGGCCTATGTCGCGCTCGTCGCCTTTGCCTCGGTCATGCTTGGCCGCTATGCCCGCACCCGGCCTGAAGCCTCGGAGGCCGGCGGCTTGCTCACCTTCGTCAAACTCGCGCCGGTGCTGACGCTGATGGTTGTCGCCTTCGGCTTTTCGGACATCGCGGCGATCTCGATGATCCCGCTCTATTTCGTCGAGCGTGGCTACAGCCAGAATTTCGCGGCCTTCGTTGTCACCATGGTGGCGCTGCCGACGGCGCTTGCCCAGCCTTTCGTCGGCTGGCTGCTTGACCGGCTGTCGCGCCCGGTGATTGCCGTCGCCGGATCGCTGATCACGGCTGCCGCCTTCCTCGTTCTGCCCTTCATGACATCACAGGCGGCCCTGCTGATCACGATCTCGATCCTCGGCGCGGCAAGCTTTTCGCTCTATACGGCAGCGCTTACCCTGCTCGGCGAACGCTTCCGAGGCGGTCTTCTGGTCTCGGGTGCCGCCGTCTTCGCGCTGGCTTACGCGATCGGCAGTGCCACGGGCTCCGGCGCGACGGGGCTCACAATGGATCTGGTCTCGGTGGATGCCGGCCCAGTCTTTGTCGGCTTGCTGATGCTTGGTTTCACTGGTTTCTTCGCCCTCAACCTCATGCGAATCCGCGCATCGGGGCGTGACGCCGATGCTTGAAACCTCGCCCCCCGAAATCTTCGACTGCCAGGCCTGCGGCGCCTGTTGCGCCTATTCGGCCGATTGGCCGCGTTTCTCCCTGGAAAGCGACGAGGAAATCGCCGCCATCCCGGAAACGATGATCGCAAAAGACGAAAGTGGCATGAAGTTCGAGGGTGGACGCTGCGCGGCATTGACCGGCGAAGTCGGCAAACATGTCGGTTGCGCCGTCTACCACGTGCGCCCGCATGTCTGCCGCACCTGCATGCCCGGCGACGAGGAATGCAAGATTGCCCGCGCCGAATTCGGTTTCAGTATCGAAGGCCTGCCCGAGCCCGAGATTTACGAGGCCTGACGTCTTCAGGGGACGCAGGTCGAGCAGAGCGCTGCATCAGCCCCCACAGCCGTGCCCGTCACGATCGCCACACCATAGCTCGGTATCAGCGGAGTTTGACGGCCACGCTCTGCTCTTGCGAAATCGCCGAAGACGTCGTCGCACAAGGCGGAGGCCTTGGACGACAGCGGGTGGGAGAGCAGGGCAGCGGCGGCGAGAAGATGAGACGGAATGCCGGGTTGCCCAGGTCTGAAAGCAGAAGACATTTCTTTCCCTTCAAGGCCTGATTCTGGAAGCGCAAAGGTTGCCTCGCCCATGTTCCGCACCTATGTTCCCGTCACCTGCCAAAACGCAATCTATTTGCCAAAAGGAGATCTCACCATGGCCTTCGAATTGCCCGCCCTCCCGTATGCTTACGACTCGCTGGCGCCGTTCATGTCGGCTGAAACGCTCGAGTTTCACCACGACAAGCACCACCAGGCCTATGTGACCAACGGCAACAACCTCCTCAAGGATTCCGGTCTGGAAGGCCTGTCGCTGGAAGAGATCGTCAAGCAGTCCCACGGCAAGAATGCCGGCCTCTTCAACAATGCCGGCCAGCATTACAACCACATCCACTTCTGGAACTGGATGAAGAAGGATGGCGGCGGCAACAAGCTTCCGGGCAAGCTGCAGGCAGCCGTCGACAGCGATCTTGGCGGCTACGACAAGTTCAAGGCCGATTTCGTTGCAGCCGGCACGACCCAGTTCGGTTCCGGCTGGGCCTGGCTCTCCGTCAAGGACGGCAAGCTCGAGATCTCGAAGACCCCGAACGGCGAAAGCCCGCTGATCCACGGCGCATCCCCGATCCTCGGCGTCGATGTCTGGGAACACTCCTACTACATCGACTACCGCAACGCCCGTCCGAAGTATCTCGAAGCCTTCGTCGACAGCCTGATCAACTGGGACTACGTGGCTGAAATGTACGAAGCCGCGACGAAGTAATTGTTGCGCATGATATGATCGCAGACGCCCGGTGCCCAGCACCGGGCGTTTTTCGTTCGAACGTCCCTGCGCCATGGTGCAGATGGAACCATCCGCCATGCACCACGTTTCTTCGGCAAGAACCCGAACAATCGAAAGGTAATCACCATGGCCTCTTCCAATCTCCAGTCCGAACTTCGTGAACTGCGCGAACAGATGAACGATCTCAAGGACATGATCAGCCGTGAGGCGGGCCGCAGCAGCCGCAACGTTCGCAACCGCGCCTCCGAAGCGCTGGACGAGGCAGGCCGCAAGGCTTCCTCCGTTACCGGCTATGACAGCGACGACGTCCGCAATCGTGCGTCAGACGTCGTCAATGGTGCCACCCGCACGGCCCATGTCGTGGCCGACTACGCCCGCGAAGGCGCGGATACGGTCGCTGGCGTCGTGCGCCGTCATCCGGCTGCCGCCACTTCCGCAGGCCTTGTCACGCTCGGCATTGTCGGCGGCGTGGTTGGCTACCTGCTCGCCAATTCGACCCCGCCGGCCCGCGACAGCCGCTGGCGCTGGAACTGAGGTCACCATGGCAAAGGTGACCTACCACGTCGTGGAGCATGATGAGGGCTACGCCTACCGTCTGGGCGACGTCTATTCCGAGCCCTATGCGACCCATGACGAGGCACTCGCAGCCGCCCGGCACGCAGCCGGCGCCCAGCAGCTCGCCGATGGCGACGCCGAAATCAGCTGGCAGGATGCCGAAGGCGAATGGCATCACGAACATGCGGACGGTGCGGACCGCCCCATGACGGACGTCGTCGATGATGTCGAGGACGACCGGTAAAGCCTGATCGTTTTGAGTTCAGGCGAAGGAAAAGCCCGTGGCGCAAGCTGCGGGCTTTTTTGTCATGATGCCCAGGCGGGACCGGTCAAAGGTTCCCTCCGCTCCTGCCTTGCCGGATGGGTGATCGCTGCAGCCGCCGATCGGAGCCGGCTGACCGGCGACCTACGGCATGCGCGCGGGCGCGGAACATGGGCGGAAGGAGCCGCCACCGTCCCCTGCTGCATGCACAATGAAAAATGCGACCTCGATGGTGGCATTTGGTGTCACTGAACAGTGGGTCTCCCGCTCACGCCCGGGCTGGCAACAGAGGATACCCGACAGTCACGGCGCGGGCCGCAAGGGTCGCAATCGCGGCCTTGACGAGGTCGCCTGGAATGAAGGCGAGCGAGCCGGTCAGCACGGCGGGGAAAGGCGTTCCGGCGACCGCCGAGAGCCAAGGCATGCCGCAGAGATAGACGACGCCGATGCCGCCGACGACGCTGGCGACGAAGAACCCGGCCATCTGTTTCGTGGCCGACTGTCCTTCGCGCACGAGCTTTTCAGCGAGGAACCCGGTGACGAAGGCGCCGATGATCCAGCCGAAGATATAGCCGCCGGTCGGGCCCATCAGCACGTTGAGACCGCCGCGACCGCCCGAAAGCACCGGCAGGCCGACGGCGACGAGCACGACGAGCAGCGCATAGGCGAGCGCCCCGCGTTTGGCGCCGATGATGCAGCCGGCCAGCATGACGCCCATCGACTGCGCCGTGATGGGAACCGGCAGAAGCGGGATCGGCACGGGCGGCAGGAAGCCGAGGACGATGATGATGGCGGTAAAAAGAGCGGCGAGCACGAGGTCTCTGGTGGTCATGAACGGATCCCCAAAAGCTGAATGGCTTTTACTGGCCCCGAATTCCCCGCGCGTCAATTGCCTCGGCGATCCGATCCGCATCCTTCAGCGTCGAAATGATGAGGGGCCCGAGCATGCGCGAGAGCTTGAACGGGATGCCGCGCGCCGCATGCGCCTCCTTCAGCGCCTCGTGGCGCTGGGCGATCTCGGGCACGAAACGCAGCACGAGCCCGAGTGCGAGCCCGAGATCGGCCGCCTTCATCAGCCCCAGCCGCTCAAGCGGCCGGGCAAGGTCGGTGACGGCCGCCATGAAGTCGGCAATGGTCGTGGAAGCCGTCACGGCCGCCGCGAGGAAGAGCATGGCGACCAGCCTGAGCATTGTGACGAGCGTTTCCTCCGGCGAAAGGAGGAGCAAATTGATGGCCGCCAGAAAGGCGATGGTGAAGAGCACGGGTCTGAGCCGTCGCAGTCCTTCCGACAGGCCGACGCCTGTGGAGAGATAGAGCAGTCCGGTCGCAACGAGCATGGCCGTGAGCACGAGCGGCTGGTCGACGAAGTAAAGCGCCAGTCCGAACACCATCAGCGCGAAAAGCTTCGGCTTGACCGGGATGCGATGCAGGAGGCTTTTGCCCTCAACATGCAGGCTTGTCAGCATCCGGCGATCTCCCGGTAGCGCGCGATCGCGTCCTCGCCCGCGCCGTCGAAAACCAGCGTGCCTTCATGGAATACCAGCACGCGAGGGAAGTCTTCGACGAGGTCGAGGTCGTGGCTGATAACCATCGCCTGTTCGACAAGTCCTTCGATGGCGGCCTTAACCTTGGCGCGGTTCTTCAGGTCCAGCTGGTTCGTCGGCTCGTCGAAGATGACCATCTGGGGACGGTTGACGCAGACGGCGGCAAGGGCGGCCAGCTGCAATTCTCCGCCAGACAGCTCATGTGGCCGCCGCACGGCGAGATCGCTGATGCCGAAGCGGGCAAGGGTCTCGTCCACCAGCCGGTCGACATCGGCAGCGCCGAGCCCCCGCGACTTCGGCCCGAGTGCCACATCCTCCCGGATAACAGGCAGAATGATCTGGTGTCCGGGGTTCTGGAAGATAAAGCCGGTCTTCGCCCGCGCCGCCTTCTCGTCGGCTACGGTATCGAGACCGTCGAGCGTAACCTTGCCGAAAGAGGGCTTCGCAAGTCCGGCAATCAGCCTGGCAAAACTCGTCTTGCCGGAGCCATTCAGCCCGATGACGCCGATGCGTGGTTCCGACAGTGACAACGTCAGTGGCTTCAGCGCCACGCGGTCGCCGTAACGCAATTCTGCCTGGTCGAAACGGATGTGCAAGGATGGGGTCTCCCGAGGGTGAGTGACAGGCCTCTATAACGTTGGGCGCTTCATAGGGGAATGTCCAAGACCACGGCTTTAGGCACCTTCTGCAAGATACTGATCACACCCGGCAGAGGGATCCGTCTGCTATGGGTCCGAGAAAAGACTGTCACACCGCTCACCGAAGCTTATCACCAAACTCGCATCTCCTCTCGCGGCGAGCGTTGCCAAGTCGTCTACGTGCTGTTGCATATACGCCTGCGCATCTTCTTTTTTGCGCCCGACTTTAAGGAACGCTTCTTCCGCATGACCGGCGAGAGTCGTGAATTTCATCCGATAGCGTTCTGATTCCTGCAGCTTATCCGCAAGGCGGAATGTTTCCGCCAAGATTGCATAAGCTGCACCACATTGGAACGGGTAGTCGCTCTGTGGTCCCTCAGCGCCCGTTTGTGCGACCGTCATGGCAGGCGTTAAGATGATTGACGAAAGAAGTGCTGCGATCCGAAATAGCATGGAGCAATTTCCAAGAGTTGGGGCGGCAGCCTGCCACCTTGTCGTGTGAAGCCTATGCAGGGCAGAGCGGAAGTTCAAGAAGTGGGATGTCCAGCCTTCAATGCATTCAACGATTGAACAAACCGCGAACATGACCTAGCCTGCCCATATGTCGATTCTGGTCCCCAATACGCTGGCGCGAAAAATCTTCCTGGAACGTCAGGGGCTGTCCCGCTCGCCGACCAAGGCGCTCGGACGTCAGGGGCTCTATGACCTCATCCACGACCTTGGCTTCGTCCAGATCGACAGCATCCAGTGGGTCGAGCGGGCGCATCACCAGATCCTCTTTTCCCGCAATCAGACATACAGACCGAAGGATCTAGCCCATCTGGCCGAGAAGGACCGCTCGCTCTTCGAGCACTGGACCCACGACGCCTCCATCATTCCCTCTGCCTTCTTTCCCTATTGGAAACACCGCTTCGTCCGCCGCGAAGAGCGGATCCGGCAGAACTGGGCCAGATGGCAGGGCGAGGGTTTCGATCAGGCATTCGAGGACACCTATGCCCGCATCCGCGACCACGGCCCGGTCATGGCGCGCGACGTGAAGTCCGAGGACCACAAGTCCGGCGGCTGGTGGAACTGGCATCCCTCCAAGACCGCGCTTGAGTTCCTCTGGCACACGGGCAAGCTGGCGATCGCCCGCCGCGAGGGGTTCCAGAAGGTCTATGACCTCGCCGAGCGGGTCATTCCCACCGAGCATCATGCCCCGGAGGTCGACCACGAGACCTTCGTCGACTGGGCCTGCCGCGCGGCGCTCACCCGCCTCGGCTTTGCCACCTCGGGCGAAATCGCCGCCTTCTTCGATATTGTGACACCCGAGGAGGCGAAGGCTTGGGTCACAGCCCATCGCGACGAGTTGCACGATGTGTTGGTTGAGACCGTGGACGGCAAACAGCGCGCCTCCTTCGCCTTTGCCGACAGGATCGCCACGCTTGTGGATGCCCCGGAACCGCCCGGCCGCATCCGCGTGCTCTCACCCTTTGATCCGCTGATCCGTGACCGCAACCGCACCGAACGCCTTTTCGGCTTTTTCTACCGCATTGAGGTCTTCGTACCCGAGCCGAAGCGGCAATATGGCTATTACGTCTTCCCGCTGCTGGAGGGCAACCGCCTCATAGGCCGCATCGACATGAAGGCCGAGCGCAAGGAGGGTGTGCTCGACATCCGCCGCCTCTGGCTGGAACCGGGTGTGAAGCCGAGCACCGGACGCCTGGAGAAACTCGACGCCGAACTGCAACGCGTCGCCCGCTTCGCCGGCATGGAAGCCGTGCGCCGCCAGCCCGGCTGGCACGGGTGACGGACTGTATATTCCAAAGAGAAAGACCCGGGACGTGACCGACAACAGCGCCTACCGCATCGAACCCCGCGTGCCTGCGATCGACGATTACATGCGCCTGCGGCGCGAATCCGGCCTCACGCCCTTTTCCCGGGAAGCCGCCGAAAAAGGCCTGCCGAATTCCATCTTCGGCGTCAGCCTGATGCTGGGCGACGAGACGGTCGGCATGGGCCGGATCATCGGCGATGGCGGCTGTTTCTTCCAGGTGACCGACATCGCCATTTTGCCGGATCATCAGGGCAGGGGACTTGCCAAGCTGATCATGACGGCACTCTCCGACTTCATCGCGACGCTGCCGAAGACCGCCTATGTCAGTCTGATCGCCGACGTGCCGGCCAACCGCCTCTATGCCCAGTTCGGTTTCGACGAGACCGCACCCCGCTCGGTCGGTATGGCGCGAAAGGTAGTCTGAACGCGGTCGACATACGTCCCGAGGCCCCTGGCATGGAATGCTGCCGCCACTGCGGGCCACAGTGCCGCGCTGGCCTTGCGAAAAACGTCAAATGACGTATAATTCTAACGTCATTTGAAGGAGTTCAAACGTGCACAGCGCTGCGGAACGAACCTCGACCCGCACTCAACCGTCCCCCGGCTTCTCCGAGGAGGGCGATCGCAAACGGCTGTCGGCGACAGCGCTGAAGGCTTATCGCCGTATCGTGACTCATTGGAACCTGACCGGCCAGCAGGCGGCAGCCCTGCTCGGGGTCTCCGTTAGTACCTGGGAGCGGCTGAAGCCGGAAAGTGTGACGAAGACGCTGAGCCAGGACCAGATGACCCGCATTTCGGCGCTGACAGGCATCTACAAGGCGCTGCATCTGCTCTTCGTCGATGCCATGGCCGACCGCTGGCCGATGCTCGAAAACACAGGCCCGCTTTTCGATCGCCGCACGCCGGTCGCCGCCATGATCGAGGGCGGCATTCCGCATATGCTGGAGGTCCGTCGCTATCTCGACGCCGTGCGCGGGGGGCTCTGACTTGGAAGTCGCCGGCGTTCCGGTGAGCACGCTCGCCTATCCCAAGACGGTGCGCCTCGTCTCGACCGCGCGGCTGCGGCAAGCCGTGCTCGCGCCGCTTGCCGACAACGCGGATGAGCTCGCGGAACTGGCCGAAATCGAGGCGGCAACGTCGACCCGCATTCAGGCTCAGTCCACCGGCATCTCCGGCCTCGCGGCCAATGAGCTCGTCTATGACGTGCCGCATGCCCATTTCATCAATGCCAGCTTCGCCTATGCCAAACCGCGCGAACCCAATCGCTTCAACGGTGAGACGCGTGGCGCCTGGTATGCCGCGCTCCGCGTCGAGACGTGTCTTGCCGAAATCGCCTTTCACATGACGGAATTCCTGTCACGCACAGGCGTTTTTGAAGCGGTGGCCGATTATGCGGAAATGCTCTGCAGTTTGTCGGGCGAGTTCCTCGACCTGAGGATCCAGCCACATCATCCGGCCCTCGCGCCCGACAAGGCGGCCGGGTACCCAGATGGCAATCGCCTGGGGCTCGAAGCACGACGTGCCGGGTTGAACGGCATTATCTATCCGTCGGTCCGCCACACTGGCGGCACCTGTATTGCCATCCTGCGCCCCGCCGCCGTCCAGTCGGTGCGCCAGGGCGACGTCTGGCGGCTCACATGGAAGGGAAGACCGGAGCCGATGGTTGAGGGGCCGCTTGCAGGCTGAGTTCATCCGGAATTGCTGCGGACTGCATCGTCCAGGAAAGCCCCGTCACTGGAACAGGCGCAGCAGGATGTCAGGCTCCGAATTGGCGATGGAAAGTGACTGTGTCGCCAGCTGCTGCTGGACTTCAAGTGCCTTCGACCGCGTGGCGGCCTCCTGCAAATCCGCATCGACCAGGCGCCCAATGCCGCGATCGACGGCATCTTGCAGCACCTGAACAAACTCTGTCTGCATCTCGATCCGCTGGGAAATCGCACCCAGTTTGGCGCCTGCATCGGCCATCGCGCCGAGCATCATTTCCAGGACGCTGACCATCTCGTCGATATCCTGCGCGGAGGTATCGGCTGTAAGGATCATGTCTTCATGTATGTCATGGTTCTTGCCGCTCAGCAGCACCCACTCGGTTGCCGTGCCGAGGTCGCGTGCGAATTCGACATTGGTCAGGATGCCGTTGTGGTAGTTCTCATCAATCAGATGGTTGGTACCCCACTGATTGCTCATCCCGTAAGAGAGTTTTTGCAGGGAGACTGAACTGCCGCTCCGGGTAAACGAGCCCACGATCTGCTTGTCCGCGTCATCTGCTGCGTCGATTCTGTGGAGCCAGTTCTGCCCGGAGAAGCTCGCCGATTCGACAATGGAATAGATCTGCTCCTTGAGCTGATCGAGCTCCTCGTTGATCTTCAGTTTGTCGACGCTTTCTTCCCGCGCTGTAACCAGCTTTGCCTTGATCTCCTGTACGACTTCGATGGCCGAACTCATGCCGGCATAGGCTGTGTCGATAGCTGCGGCACCCAGTCCCAGGGCGTCTTCAACCGCTGCAAGTGCTTGATTGTCCGACCGCATCGTCGTGCCGATGGACCAATAGGCGGCATCGTCAGAAGCTTGCTGCACCCGCAGGCCGGAGGAGACCTGGCGTTGATTGATCCCGAGTTCATGCGAAATTTGGCGCAGGTTGGCCAGTGCCGAAATGGCGGCCGTATTGGTAAGTAGACTTGGCATGAACACCGCACATGAACGGATGATGATTACATCCGCGACTATCGCCGGTCTTGATTAATCGAAAGTAAATTTTCGCAACTCATCCGGGAAAATATTCTACACAATCTCGGTCGCCGCAATTCGGATGCCAAACCCTTCCAGCCCGACATAGTGGCGTTCACGCGAGGAATAGAGACGGATCGAGGTGACGCCGAGATCCTTGAGGATCTGCGCGCCCAGTCCGATTTCCAGCCATTCGCTGTCGCGTACCTGGGCCTCCTGATGCGCCTCGCGATCGTGTTTGCCAGTGCGCGCGGTGGTGGAAACGCCGACGCCGACCGATCCCTCGCGCAGATAGACGATGACGCCGCGACCCATTTCCGAGATCCGCTTCATGAAGCCGTCGATCTGGCGATCGGTGCCGAAGACGTCGCGACCGACATCTTCGAGATGCAGCCGCACCGGAATGTCCTCGCCGTCCCTGATGTCGCCGAAGACAAGTGCCACATGCTGCATCGGATCCCAGGGCAGGGAATAGGCATGGGCCTTGGCAGGGCCATAGGGTGTCTGCACATCGAATTTGGAGACCAGCTGGATCAGCGTCTCCTTGCGCTGGCGATAGGCGATGAGATCGGCAACGGAAACCTGTTTCAGGCCGTGGCTCTCGGCGAAGGCAGAAACCTGCGGACCGCGCATCACGGTGCCGTCGTCATTGACGAGTTCGGAGATCACCCCGATCGGGGGCAGGTTCGCCATGTTGCACAGATCGACGGCCGCTTCCGTATGGCCAGACCGCATCAGGACGCCGCCTTCGCGCGACACGAGCGGAAAGATATGGCCGGGACGGACGAAGTCGCTCGCGCCGACATTCGGGTTGGCGAGATTGCGGACCGTCAGCGTCCGGTCATCCGCCGAAATGCCGGTCGTCGTGCCATGCTTGAAATCGACTGAAACAGTGAAGGCCGTGGTATGCGCGCTGTCGTTTTCGGCGACCATAGCCGACAGGTTGAGACGCCTGGCCTCCTCTTTCGGCATCGGCGCGCAGACGATGCCCGATGTGTGACGCACGATGAAGGCCATTTTCTCGGCTGTACAGTGGACGGCAGCGACGATCAGGTCGCCTTCGTTTTCGCGGTCGTCGTCATCCATGACCACGACGATTTCGCCGGCTTCGAAGGCCCGGATTGCCTCCACGACACGCTTCTGGTCATAGCTCATGGGATCGTCCTCACCTTGTGCGGCCGTTCTGGCCACGGTCTCTCAGAATATGATCGAGAATGATGCAGGCAAGCATCGCCTCGCCGACGGGCACTGCGCGAATCCCGACGCATGGGTCGTGCCGGCCCTTGGTGCGCACGTCCACCTCCTTGCCATCGGAATCGATCGAGCGCTTCTCCGTCAGGATCGACGAGGTCGGCTTGATGGCAAAGCGCGCGACGATCGGCTCGCCGGTCGAGATTCCGCCCAGCACGCCGCCGGCATGGTTCGACAGGAAGACCGGCTTGCCATCGGCCCCGATCCGCATCTCGTCGGCATTCTCCTCGCCGGTGATCTCGGCTGCCTCAAAGCCGTTGCCGACCTCGACACCCTTGACCGCATTGATCGACATCAGGCCCGAGGCGATGTCCTGATCGAGCTTGCCATAGACGGGTGCACCGATCCCGGCCGGCACGCCTTCAGCCACGATCTCGATCACGGCGCCAACGGAGGATCCGGCTTTGCGGATGCCATCCAGATAGTCCTCGAATACGGGCACCATTGCGGCGTCGGGGCAGAAGAACGGGTTCTGATCGACCTGGGTCCAGTCCCAGTTGTCGCGATTGATCTTGTGCGTGCCGATCTGCACCAGTGCACCACGAATGGTGACACCAGGCATGGCAAGGCGTGCGAGTGCACCGGCCGCGACACGGGCAGCCGTCTCGCGCGCCGAGGAGCGGCCGCCGCCGCGATAGTCGCGGATCCCGTATTTCAGGTCATAGGTATAATCGGCATGGCCGGGACGATAGCGCTTGGCAATGTCGCCGTAATCCTTCGAGCGCTGGTCGGTATTCTCGATGAACAGCGACACCGGCGTGCCCGTGGTGATCATCGAGCCGTCTTCCTGTGGCATGATGCCGGAGAGCACTTTCACGATGTCGTCCTCGCGCCGCTGGGTCACGAAGCGTGACTGACCGGGCTTGCGCTTGTCCATGAAGACCTGCAGGTCTTCGGGCCGAAAGCGAACACCCGCAGGGCAGCCGTCGACGACCGCGCCGAGCGCCGGTCCGTGGCTTTCGCCCCAGGTGGTGACGCGGAAGAGATGACCGAAGGTGTTGTGCGACATGCCTGACTTACCGTCCCATTCTCGCCATCGGGAACGTCTCCCGTCTGGACCTGCCTTGGATGGCGTCACTCATAGAGCAAATCGGCACTTTCTGTGAAGCGCTTTTGCGCTTGGCGCCGCTGTTTTGCGACAACACAGTGTCACCGAAGGTGCGATGATCTCCGTCCTCCTGCCGCTCACGAGGCCTTGCGTTGCGGCAGGCGATCGACGAAGCGGGTGAAATCCTCGAAGGAGAGCGGCTTGGCAAAGGCATAACCCTGCAGATAGTCGCAGCCGAGCTGGCGCAGAATGCCGGCATGTTCCTGCGTTTCCACGCCTTCTGCCACGGTCTCGATGCCGAGCGAGCGGGCGATCTCGACGATGTTGCGCACCAGGCTGCGTTCCTGAGGCTGCACCGTGACCGGCATTACCAACTGGCGGTCGATCTTCAGCCGCTTCGGCTTCAACTTCAACAGACTGACGATCGAGGTGTGACCGGTGCCGAAATCGTCGATTTCGATGTCGATGCCGAGTGCCTTGATCTTCTCGATATTGTCCGAGGCCAGCGTGTCGCTATCGTCGAGGAAGATCGATTCCACCAGTTCGAAACAGATCGAGCCGGGCGATATCGCAAGACCCTTCAGCTGTTCGATCAGATTGTCGTCGTGCAGTCGCTTGGACGAGACATTGACGGAGATGCGTGGCACCTGCATGCCCAGCGCCGTCCAGCGCATCTGGTCCTTGAGCGCCGTCTGCAGCACCAGTTCGTCGATCCGGGCCATGACGTTCAGATCTTCGGCAACCTTGAGGAAGCTTCCGGAAGCGAGAATGCCGCGATCGGGATGGCGCCAGCGGATCAGCGCTTCTGCGCCGCAGAGCTGCATGTTTGAAGCTTCGAATTGCGGCTGGTAGTAGACGACGAATTCGTCCCGGTCGAAGCCGGCCAGAATGTCGTCGGCCATGCGTTTCTTGGCGACGATATTGGCCTGCAGGTCGGGCGTGAAGAATTCGTGGCAGTTCCGGCCCTTCTCCTTGGCCTGGTAAAGCGCGATGTCGGCGTTGATCAGCACCTTGCGCGCATCGGGCGCAGGTCCTTGCGCCTGTGCGATCCCGATCGACACGCCGCAGCGGCAATCGAAGCCTTCGAAGTCGAGCGGCAGGCGCATCTCCTCGATGATCTTGCCGGCAAGTGTCGCCAGTTCCTCGACGGTGGTCTGGCGGCGGGCCAGAACGACGAATTCGTCACCGCCGATGCGCGCGACGAGATCGCCGCGCGGCACGTGTTTCATCAGGATGCGCGAGGCATGCACCAGCATCGCGTCACCGGCTGCGTGGCCAAGCGTGTCGTTGATTTCCTTGAACCGGTCGAGATCGAGGTGGAGGATGGCGAACTTGGTCGTCGGCCGCTCGCCGCTGCGCCCCAGCTTGTCAAGCTCGAGATCGAGCTTGCGCCTGTTGGCGAGCGACGTGAGAGGATCGTGCAGAGCGTTGAATTCGATACGGTTCTTGGCGAGCTCCAACTCGATATTGCGCATATCGGTTTCCGCCTTGGCGCTGCGCAGCTGCTCGGCGAGCAGCGCATCTGCCGTCACGTCGAAGGCGATGCCGATAAGCTTCTTTTTGCCGTCGCGGCCGACATGCGGCTGGCCGACGGAGCGGATGTAGCGCATCTCGCCATTCTGCAGCACCACCCGTTGGGTCGTGTTGATGATCTGGTCGAGTGTCACGGCCCGTTTCGTGGCGAGCTGGATGTCGCGGCGCTCGTCGGGGTGAAGGCGGGAAAGCCAGACATGTTCGTTCACCGCCTTGTCGGTGAAGGGTACGCCATACAGCTGATGCATGCGCTCGTCCCAGATCGCGGTCTGGGTCACGGGATCGCCCTCCCAGGTGCCGCAATTATAGGAACCGAGGGCAAGATCCAGCCTCTGCGAGGCCTCGGCCAGCTGGTGCTCGCGGCTCGAGAGTTCCTCGAGTGCGAGCTCGAGTTCTGCATTCTTGATGTCGCTGTTTTCCTTCGCCCGGCTGAGCGACTGGGTCATCAACGTATCGGTGGTTACATCGCAGACGATCCCCGTGATGCTGCCATCAAGCGTGCGTGCGCCGACGGAACGGAGATAGCGGAAGCTCTTGTCGGACAGAGGGACCCGGTAGCTGATGTCCCACCGGTCGGCTGTGGCCGCGACGACGCAGTCGAAATAGAGCTGTTCGCCCTTGCCGATGTCATCGGCATGCAGCGACGCGAACCAATCGGCAAGCCTGTCTTCGTCATCGGCGAGGCTTTCAGACAGGCCATGCAGGCCGGCGCTGCGGCTGTCCCAGATCAGCGCGTGGGTGACGGGGTCGATTTCCCATATGCCGGTATTGGAGGTCTCGAGCGCCAGATGGAAGCGTTCCGACAATTCGAGCAGACGTTGTTCGCGGGCCCGCAGCCGTGCGATGTTCAGGTTGCGCTCGCTGAGCAGGTAGATGGCGAGCAGCACCGAGATCATCATCGCGACGACACCCGCCAGCACCAGCAGGCGGCTCGGCAACATCCGGTTCATCGTTGCATCCCAGCCATTGGCCGGAACGCCGAAGATCTGGAAGTCCAGACCACCTTCGGTGACCGCGAGCGTCACTGGCATGTCGTCGAAGGTCGACGGATCCCCGAAGACGAGGTTTCCGCCGCTGGCCGAAGGCAGTGTCACCGCGAGCTTCGTATGGTCGTGTTCTGCATGCTCGTATTCTGCATGCTCCCGATATTCGTCGTCCAACAGGAGTTTATGATCGTCGAAGAAGCGGTTGCCGTCGATTGTGACGATGAGGGAGAGCCAGTCCTTTTGTGCCTGCCAGGGCAGGGGAGGGACAGGAGTGTCGATGACGAATGTCCGTTCGTTCTGGTCGAGCGCCGGCGCGAAGGCCATGCGGCCGGGATCTTTCAGGGGCTCGAAGCGGATGGAGCGGATGTGCGAATTGTCCTTCAGCGCGCGCGCGATCATCCGGTTGACTTCGGGTGGCGAGATCATGCTGTCGTCGGCGATATCGTCGGCAATGGAGAGTGCCAGATCCATGTCACGCAGGATCTGCGTCTCGATCTGTGACTTGACGTGCCGCAGGCGGTCGAGCACCGCATGTTCAATGCGACCGCGCTCGGCAATTGCCGTCTGCCTGTCGATCATCAGCCCCGTGGAAACGATCACGACACTGAGCAAGGCGCCTCCGATAAGCCAGAGCGTGCCCCTGCCCCATTTGCTCTCGGCACGCAGGATCCTAGTCAAGTCGCGCAAATGTAATTATCCCCTGATCATCAACTCGGCTAAGTCTATGGGCTGCCGGTTAATTTAGAATTTCGGGAGGGGAAGGCATTTCGCCTCACCTTTGCTTTGCTCGACGTGTGTCTTGACCAGGAGATACAACCGAATTGGGTCAAGGATAACCTCTCTTTGCGGCTTGATCCTCGCTGGCATTCGGGTCCACATTCTCATCGAATTGTCATCATGGCGGGCGAATTCCGCCACATTCGGGAGGCTAGTTTGGAGAGGTTTTCAGCAGTGATTTGGTCGAAGGTGGTTCAGATGCGTGTCGTGATATCCTTGCTTCTTGCAACGGCAAGCTTCCTGTCGCCCGTCGCGGTCCTCGCCGGCAGTGCCGATGTCGAGGCGACCATCCAGAATGTGAACATCGATGGCATGAGCCTGGTGCTCGACGACGGCAAGACCTATGCCGTGCCGGCGGAATTCAACTTCGAAGGCCTGGAACCGGGCCAGAAGGTCATCGTCTTCTACACGGAAGTGGACGGAAAGCGCGTCGTCGACGATCTGGAAGTCTTGCCGTAGCGCGATGTCGCGTTCGCAGTTAAGCGGGCGCGCCTGCGTTCAGAGCCAGCTGATCTGCTTCTGATCCCGGTCGATTTTCAGGATCTGGTCCTGCGGAATGTTCATCTCGCAGGCCTCGTCTTCACTGACCTCGCCAATGAGGCGAAAGCAGCTTCTGATGACCCCGCCATGGCTCACGCACACGGTTGGGCGCTCGACCGATTTCAGCCACGCACCGATCCGCCAGGACAGGATTTCATAGCTTTCGGCGTCTTCACCAGGGGGAATGAAGCCCCACTTCTGCCGCGCCCGTTCGGCGACGCGCTCGGGT
This sequence comes from Peteryoungia algae, assembly GCF_030369675.1. Lineage (NCBI taxonomy): Bacteria > Pseudomonadati > Pseudomonadota > Alphaproteobacteria > Hyphomicrobiales > Rhizobiaceae > Peteryoungia > Peteryoungia algae. The sequence continues at coordinate 4,324,834 of NZ_CP128477.1, forward strand.
GATACCTCGGCCAGTTCCGGTAGCGTTGATCCTTCCCAGTCACCGAAGGAAAGTTCCTTGAGCCGCTCGTCGAGCCGGTATTCGCCAGGGGGCAGGCCCATGGCGGTCCGCGCGCGTTGCATCGTGTCGCGCGTGCGCCCGAGCGGCGAGCTGACAAAGTCGAAATCCCCGGCATGGGCGCCGAGGATCTTGGCGAGCTTGCGCCCGTTGTTTGATGCCTGCTGACGGCCGATCTCGTTGAGGCCGATATCCTTCTGGCCCTGCATGCGGCCTTCGGCATTCCAGTCGGTTTGGCCGTGACGGATCATGTAGATAAGCACGGCGCAGTCTCCGGTGTCAGTCCTTGCCGAGGACGATGTCGGGCGCATCCACCGACTTCATGCCGACGGTGTGATAGCCGCAATCGACGTGATGCACTTCGCCCGAGACGCCGGTAGACAGGTCCGACAGCAGATACATGCCCGAGGTGCCGACCTCGTCGGTCGTCACATTGCGCTTCAGCGGCGAGTGATACTCGTTCCACTTGAGGATATAGCGGAAGTCGCCGATGCCGGAAGCCGCGAGCGTCTTGATCGGGCCGGCCGAAATCGCATTGACGCGGATCCCGCGCCCGCCCATGTCGACGGCGAGATACCGCACGGATGCCTCGAGCGCGGCCTTGGCGACACCCATGACGTTGTAATGCGGCATGACCTTCTCGGCACCATAATATGTCAGCGTCAAAAGCGAGCCGCCATCGTTCATGATCTTCTCGGCGCGGGCGGCAACGGCCGTGAACGAATAGACGGAGATGTCCATGGTACGGGCGAAGTTGTCGCGGCTCGTCTCGATATAGCGGCCGGTCAACTCGTCCTTGTCGGAAAAGGCGATGGCATGCACGACGAAGTCGATTTTGCCCCAGTGAGCCTCGATATTGGTAAAGACGGCGTCGATGCTCTCGAGGTTGGTCACGTCGCAATCGCCGGCGAGGAAGGCATCGAGCTCTTTTGCCAACGGCTCTACACGCTTCTTCAGAGCGTCACCCTGCCAGGTCAGCGCAATCTCGGCGCCCTGGTCGCGACAGGCCTTCGCAATACCCCACGCGATCGAGCGGTTATTGGCGACACCCATGATGACGCCGCGCTTGCCTGCCATGAGGCCGGAACCTTGAACCATATCGGGATCCTTTGAGACTTTCGTTGGACGAGCCTATGGCATAGGCTGTTCCATGGTTCAAGATTGCAGCCCGACATCCGTCGGTCGGTCCCTCGACAATCGCCATGTCGTTGGAAATGCCTCGCATGTCAGGCGCAAAAGCCCTGGTCGAGGCAATCGAGAACCCGGCTAGATGTACAGCCCCTCGCGCATCAGGCGCATGAGGTCCGTTACCTTTTCGTCCGGCTTTTCCCACAGCATGACGCGAAGCTCGACGACGAGTGCGCCGCGTCCGCCTTCGCTGTTCGGCAGGCCGAGCTCATCGATGCGGATCACCTGATCGGAGTTCGACCAGGCCGGCACAGTGAGCTGCACCATAGTGCCGTCAGGTCCTTCGATCTGCGTCTCGCAGCCGAGGACGGCGTTTTCAAGCGTGATTGGCAGGACGGTGCGAAGGTCGAATTGGTCGACGATAAACCGTTCGGCCTTGAGCACGCGGACGGTCACGAGCACGTCGCCACGCTGCAATCCCTGGAACTTCAGGCCCTGGGCCTTCAGGCGCACGACATGGCCTTCCGTCACGCCTTCGAGCGGCACGCGAACTTCGCGTCCATCGTTCAGCATCAGCGACACGGATTTCTGCTCGAGGAGGTCGGCAATCGTGGCCACGGCCTCTGCAAAGATGTCGGGGGCTTTTTCCGGCAGGGCGGGGGGGGCGCCGCGCAGGCGCCGGACCAGCGAGCTGAAAAGTTCGATCGGGGCGAGCAGTGGCGAGGCGGCCGGCTTGAGTGGGATGCCCTCTGCCAGATCGGCGGCTTCCTTCTCGCGCCGGAGGTTTTCCGCGGCGGCCGCAGCCTCCGGGCTGTCGCCGAAGATGCGCGAGACGGTCTCTTCGGGCCCCTCGGGCTTTGCCGATGCGGTGCCACCGGCAGAGGCAGCCGATCCCGCAGCGCTTCCGGCGGAGGCGGGCTTGTCGCCAGCATCAGCCGTTGCGGTCTCCGCCTTCGCGCCCGCCTGTTGCTGGGGCTTGGCTTCAGCGGTCTGCTGCTGGGCTGCCTTCATCTTGGCCGCCTGGGCGGCATCTGCCTTGGCCTTCTCGGCTTCGGCCCGCGCCAGTTCCTCAAGCACGCGTTCGGCATTCGCCCTGGCCTGCTTTGCCTTTTCCGCGGCCTCGCGCGCCGCATTGCGCTGCTGCATGATCGTCTGTTCGCGTTCCAAGGCTTCGACCTTCATGCGTTGTTGGTCATACCGGCTTCGCTTGGCCGGGTCCTTCAGCACTTCATAGGCGCGGCCGATTTCCGCAAAACGGTTATGCGCGTGCGGGTCGTCCCGGTTCTGGTCCGGATGCACGGATTTTGCCTTCGTGCGCCAGGCCGATTTGATTTCGTCAGCGCCGGCATCGCGCTTAACGCCGAGAATCGAATAGAAATCACGCATCGAGGACACCAACACACCTCATGCGGCAAGGCCTGCTCATGGCGCCCCGTCCGCGAAAATTTTTGTCATCCGGCCGCATTCATGCGAGGCCGGGAGCTGCAATCTCGGGAAGGGTCGCACAGGAACTGCTAATCGAACGTTACGTATTGGGGTGGCGCGAAGGCCTATTTCTTCGAGTTTGCTTAAGCAAATCTTTCGAATGCGACCGAAATCGGCCCCGCATTTACGATTGGCGGTCGAAATTCATCAGCTGCCAGTTGCCGGTTCCCGCCGTGCAGGTCTTGCCCGAGAAATAGGCGATGCCTTCGTATGAATGGCGTGTGGTCGAGAAGTTGCGGCAGATCACGCCATTGCCCTTCTCCTCCTGGATCGCCGTCACGACGCCGGCGCTGCCGGTCGTCGCATTGGCCCAGGGAAGGGGCTTGCCATCGGTCTTGGAAAGGTCGGCCGAAGAAACGGCGCTCTGCACGGTCAACTCGTCGGAGTGACTGGTCGGATTGCCGGCCTTGCTGACGGTTGCGGTGGAGATCGAATTGTCGACGGTGTCGGAACCGAACAGGTCCATGCTTGAGCCGAAGCATCCACTGAGCGGAAGTGTCGCAGCGATGACCAGCAAGATCGAGCTTCTACGCATGCACCAACCCTTTGTACGCTCGACCGACTTTGCTATGTCTTCCAAGGGGCCTACGATCCAGTGCTTCGTCATCGGCGGCCAATATGCATATCGGGAGCATTTTACACAATATGTCAGATATCGGGTTAACAACTGGTGACTTCACCGAAGAGAGCGAACCCTTTGCCCTTTTCGCCACATGGCTGAAGGATGCCGAAGCCTCGGAGATCAATGATCCCAATGCGGTGGCGCTGGCCACCGTGGATGCGGATGGCCTGCCGAATGTGCGTATGGTGCTGCTCAAGGGGTTCGATGTCAGAGGCTTTGTGTTCTATACGAATTTCGAGAGCCAGAAGGGACAGGAAATTCTCGGCCAGAAAAAGGCGGCCATGTGTTTTCACTGGAAATCGCTGCGCCGGCAGATCCGTCTGAGGGGGGATGTCGAGGTCGTTTCCGATGCCGAGGCCGACGAATATTACCAGTCCCGCCCGCTCGGCAGCCGGATCGGCGCCTGGGCGTCGAAACAGTCCCGCCCGCTCGAAGGGCGCTTTGCGCTGGAAAAGGCGGTCGCCGAATATACCGCGAAATATGCGCTCGGAAACGTGCCCCGTCCGCCGCATTGGTCGGGCTTCCGCATCATGCCGCGCTCGATCGAGTTCTGGCACGACCGCAAGTTCCGGCTGCACGACCGCATCGAGTTTCGGCGTGACGGGGAGGGCTGGTCGAAGCTTCGGATGTATCCCTGATCGGGCAGGGGGCTCAGCCGCCGGCAAGCCTTGACGGCAGGCCGGAGGCAAGTGCCTCCACATAGCGACGCTTCTGGTAGAGGCCGTTGAGGGAGATCCGGGGCAGGAGCTGCGGCGTCTGCAGCGAGGCCGGTGTCAGCGTGCCCGGCCGCGTCGTCACCGAGAGCTTGAAGCCCGCCCAGTCGGCATAACCTGCCGTGCGGATCGTGGCGCTGCGGGCGTCGCCATAGGGATAGGCGAAGACCACCGGACGGTTGCCGGTGATCTGGGCCACATAATCGGCGCTCTCGCTATATTCCTGCAGCAATTCGTCGTTGTTCAGGTCGGCAAGGCCACGGTGGCTGACCGTGTGGGCGCCGTAGGAGACAAGCGGATGGCGGGCGAGCGCCGTCAGTTCGTCGCGATCCATGACGGCTTCGGAGACCAGCGCATGCGGATTGATGCCTGCGGCATTGGCCGCCATGTCGAGTTGCGCGATGCTTTTGGCCTCGTCTCCGGCCATCAGACAACGCGCCACGGCCTCGAAAGCTTCGGTCTTGGCGCGTGTGGTGCCGCAATCCATGTCGATCCTGTCAGCCGGCAGGCAAAGCGCCACGCGGCTCCGGGCCGCAATGAGAGCCGCCAGTGTCTCCCACCACATGCTGTGGCTGCGCTCCGAAAGTCCCTTGCAGACGAATATGGTGAAGGGAACGCCATGACGCTCGAAGACGGGCAAGGCATGGTCGCGATTGTTGCGGAAGCCGTCATCCAGCGTGAAGACTGCGAACGGCGCCGAACCCTCCGGTTCGGCAAGGGCTGCCGGTACGTCTTCCAGTCGCAGGAAGCGATAGCCACGCTTGGCAAGCGTCCGGATCGCCGCATCGAGAAATTCGGGGGTGATGGCCAGATGCCGGTTTGGATCGAAATCGGCTGCGTTTTCCGGTCGAACATGATGCAGCGTGAAGATTACGCCACGCCCTTTCAGGCCGCCGGCCAGCCCGAGCCGCGACAGGAGGAAGGATGCCTCCAGCCCGGCGCTGATCACCGTCCGTTTCAGCCTCTGTTTGATCCGCACCGCCATAGCCTGCCTGAAATTCCATTCGTCACAATGGCCGGAAGGCTAGCCCCGAACCCTTAAGCGAGGTTCAACACTTCACCTCAATTTATGCGGAAAGCCGCGAAACCTCCCTGGCAAGCCGGGTGGAGCGCCTGGCAAGCAGCACAGCCGGGACTGTCCACAGCACCGGGATCAGGAAGGTCGCGGCAAATGCGGAGTTGGTCGCCTCGTTGCTTGATGTCTCCGCCAGGCCGATGCTGTTGCCGGCCAGTCCGGCAAAGGCTGCCCCGATCGCAAAACCTGCCGATTGCAGCGTCGGGATCAACCCCGAAGTCTTGTCGCGCTCCTCCGCCACGCTCGCCTCCATCAGCATCTGGCTGAGGAACGCCCAGCTTGCGCCGAAAGCCGCACCCACCACGACCTGCCCGGCAATCAGGAGCGCCAGCGATCCCTGATGAAATCCGAGTGCCACGAGGATCATCCCGCCGCATTGCAGCGCGGGACCCGCCTCGATCGCCCGCCGCCGCGCCGACCCCGCCCCGATATGGGCGATCAGGACGGCGACGAGGCTCCAGCTCATCGCCATGACAGCCCCCAGGCCGCCGGCCGCCATCGGGCCGAAGCCGAAACCGTGTTGCAGGCCGAAGACGAAGTAGACGCTGCTTGTCGCCTGGGCGACCGGCATCAGCAGCACCAGCCAGAGGCCGGTGCCGACGGTGGAATGGAAGCCAAAGGCGCTGTGCGGCATCAGGCTGGACGCGGACGCCCGGTCCTTGACCACACTGAAGCCGAGCAGGGCAAGGCCGAGCAACACAAGCGCCGCTGATATCGGGGCCTGTCCAACGACGCCCGAGGACAGCACCATCAGCATGCCGAGCGACAATAGGACGAGCGGCGAAACCGGTATGCTCGAACCCTCGAAAACCCTTTCGCGCCGCGTTGCCGTAAAGAGGGCAAGCAGGATGAACAGCAGACCGAAGGGCACATTGATCAGGAAGGCCATACGCCAGGAGAAGCTCTCGGCCATCCAGCCGGCCGCAAATGGTCCGCCGAAGGAGGCGCAGGTCCAGACCAGCGCCTCCACGCCGAAAACCTTGGGCACCAGCCTGGCAGGAAAGAGTGCCGGGATCAGCGCATAGCAGATCGCCGCAACGACGCCTTCACCAAGCCCCTGTCCGACGCGCCCCAGGAGCACCTGCTCCATCGATGTCGCCATGGCGGCAACGACCGTGCCGGCGATGAAGAGGAGCGTCGCCACGACCAGCACAAGGCGCGCGCCGAAGCGCTGCTTCAGCTGGGCAGCCGTCACCCCGGCGATGATCGAGCCGATCAGATAGAGCGAAACCGACCAGGCGATAAGGTGGCCGCCGCCGATCTCCGCGATCGCGCTCGGCAGGACCGTCGAGACGAAGAAGCCGTTGAACGCGAAGAGCGCCACCCCCATGCTGAGCATCAGGGTCGTGGCGAGATGGGCGGGCTGCAAAAGATCGAGCCAGCCTCCGGCGTCCACGGCCGCCGAATCTACGCCCCCCGTGCCGTCTGCGGCAATTGCGGGCGTGACGGCGAGGCTCTCGGTCGCGATATCGGTCATGAAGGAACTCTTTCTGCGGGATGCGGATAAAATGCGATTTCCGTTCACGCTACAACCTCAACCGAAGTTGAGGTAAAGCCATGGCGCCGCAAAAATTTGATCTGACGATCGCAGTCGCCGCCCGCGCATTAGACTGGCGGTTCTGGCCAGGCATTCCGGCGGGCGGGGAAGGGGACACTGCGAGCTTTTGCCCCGTGAATTAACCTCGCCTTCACCATAATCGGGCGACCTTCTGTGGACTGATGGTTGCATTTGATTCCGATCGGCTGATTGTCGCCCCATTCATGCCATAGGGGCTCGGGCTCAGGACGGCGGATCGATCGAATTGCGCCAGCCCCTGTCAGCATTGAAATCCGGGCCGCATTGGAGTTTTCATGAGCAAGTTGCTGATCGCGTTATCGTTTTGCGTTGCGATCCTCTCCCTGTCGACAACAGCCCATGCCGGCAGTGCCCAGCTTCTCCTCGATGCCCGAACCGGCGAGGTTCTGGCATCCGAAAACCCCGACGAACTCAATCATCCGGCATCGCTGACCAAGATGATGTCGGTCTATATGGTCCTGGACGCGATCAAGGCCGGCAAGCTCAGCTGGGACAGCCCGGTTCCCTTTTCGAAACATGCCGCCTCTCGCCCGCCGACCAAGCTGTTCGTCAAGGCGGGCGATTCGATCACGGTGCGTGAAGCCGTGCTCGCCATGATCGTCAAGTCGGCCAATGATGCGGCAGCCGCAGTGGGCGAGAAGATCGGTGGCAGCGAAGACGGTTTTGCAGCCCTGATGACGCGCAAGGCCCGCGCGCTCGGCATGATGAACACCACCTTCTTCAACGCGTCTGGCCTCCCGCATGACCAGCAGTTCACCACGGCCCGCGACATGTCGACCCTCGGTGTCGCCCTCATGCGGGACTTTCCGGAGGACTACGCGCTTTTCGCGACGAAGAGCTTCAAGTTCCGCGGCAAGACGATCACCGGCCACAACAACCTCATGTATCGCTACAAGGGCATGGACGGCATCAAGACGGGCTATACCAATGCCTCGGGCTTCAACCTCGTCAGCGCTGTCGAACATGATGGCCGTCGGGTGATCGGCGTAGTCCTGGGTGGCCGCACGGCAGCAAGCCGCGACAAGATCATGGAGCGTCTGATCGACGCCAATATCAAGAAGGCCTCGTCCGGCCATCAATTGCTGGTCTCGCGCTCCACCGGCGTGCAGATGGATCTGGCCCGCCTCGGCGACGAGGTCCCGGTTCCGGCCTCGCGCCAGTCCGCACTTGCGGCCGTACAGGGCATGGCCGGCGCCACCGGCGTGTCGACGCCCGGCACCGCATCGGCCTATGCGGCATCGACGGTTTCCTCCGCAGAACTGGTCGCCAACCCCGCAACCCGCTTCGCCCCGGTCGATCCCCAGCATACGGCGAGCGCGCCTCAGATTTCTGCCAAACGCCACTGGCAGATCCAGATCGCCGCCGCCACGTCGGCCCAGGCCGCCATGGATCTTCTCTCGCAGGCCCGACAGAAGGTCGGCAGCCCGTTGCAGGATCTCGACACCTATACCGAAATGGTCACCCGCAATGGCACCACCTTCTACCGCGCCCGCTTCACCGGTTTCGAGACCAAGGAAGAAGCCCGCGCCGCCTGCGACAAGCTCGTGCGCCAGCGCTATGACTGCGTGCTGATGCCGGCGCGCGGGTAATCAATTGCGTCGCAGGACAGGCGCAATATCCCGCCGACCGAGTTCCTCGAACAGCCTCCGCAGTTACCCATCCGGATCCGCTACCACGAATTGCCGGTTGCCGACCTCTTGATCGCAGCGGCGATACCATTTCTCTTCCAGCAGCAGATTGAGCACCACACCCGCCGCCGCGAGGCGGCTCGGGACGTCATCGACCCTCGGCACAGGTTTAGTCCGCGCCCGAAGGGCCGCTCGTAGGCGATATCGAAACCGATCAAAAGCCACGGCTCGTCCGCCAGTCGCCGACGGCGTCTCCCGGGACGAGCGCGTTCGCCCTCAGGCCTTGGTGCCGCCCACCGTGATCTGGTCCATCCGCAGATGCGGCTGGCCGACGCCGACCGGCACCCACTGGCCGGCCTTGCCGCAATTGCCGATGCCGGTGTCGAGCTTCGAGTCATTGCCGACCATCGAAATCCGGCGCATCGCGTCCGGCCCGTTGCCGATCAGCATGGCGCCCTTGACCGGAGCGCCGATACGGCCGTTCTCGATGAGATAGGCCTCGGTGCAGCCGAAGACGAATTTGCCCGATGTAATGTCCACTTGGCCGCCCCCGAAGGAGACGGCGTAGATGCCCTTTTTCACCGAGGAGATGATCTCTTCCGGGCTCTTGTCGCCCGAGAGCATGTAGGTGTTGGTCATGCGCGGCATCGGCTGGTGGGCATATCCCTGGCGGCGGCCATTGCCGGTCGCCTTCATGCCCATCAAGCGCGCGTTCTGCCGGTCCTGCATGTAACCGACCAGCTTTCCGTTTTCGATCAGCACGTTATAGGCCGATGGCGTGCCTTCGTCGTCGATGGTGATCGAACCGCGCCGGTCGTTGATCGTACCGTCGTCGACGACGGTAACGCCGGGGGCTGCCACCATCTCGCCCAACAACCCGGCAAAGGCGGAGGTCCTCTTGCGGTTGAAGTCGCCTTCCAGTCCGTGCCCGACGGCCTCGTGCAGCATGACGCCCGGCCAGCCATTGCCGAGCACGATGTCCATCGTGCCGGCAGGCGCTTCCTGGGCTTCGAGATTGACCAGTGCCTGGCGCAGCGCCTCGTCGGCCCCGCGCTGCCAGCTCTCTTGCGTCAGGAAATCATTGAAGCCCATGCGGCCGCCGACCCCGAAGGAACCGCTTTCCTGCCGGTCGCCCTCACCGGTGATGACGGAGATGTTGATGCGGGTCATCGGCCTGATGTCGCGCACCCGGTGTCCGTCGGCGCGCAGAATCTCTACTACCTGCCAGCTTGCACCAACCGTTGCCGTCACCTGGCGTACCTTGGGATCCTTGTCGCGCAGATAGGCATCGATCTCCGAAAGCAGCTTCACCTTCTCCTCGAAACTGGGCGAGCCGATCGGATTGCCATCGCCATAGAGCTTGGAATTCGTCCGCTGCGGTGCTGCGGCATAGGAGCCGGAATGGCCATGGGTCACGGCACCGACGGCATCCGCTGCACGGGAGAGGGCGGACAGCGACAATTCGCCGGCATGGGCATAGCCGACTGCCTCACCGGCCACGGCACGAAGCCCGAAGCCCTGGTCCGTGTTGAAGGAGCCTCCCTTAAGGCGACCATTGTCGAAGGTCAGCGATTCCGCCTGGGCGTGCTCGACGAAGAGCTCCCCGTCATCCGCACCATCAAGCGCATCCGCGACGCGCCGCGTCAGCGTAGCTTCGTCGCAGTCGAAGAGGGAGAGAAGGTCCTGGGTCATGCATGTCTCCTTGGGCACTGGCTCTTGCATGTAGGCGCGCAACGAAAAAGGGGCAAGCCCGCCGGACTCACCCCCTATCTATAACATCATCACGATCCGGCGACCGGCCGATCACGGCAGCGTGTCGTAACCTTCGCCGAAACCTGCGAGTTCGATCGGAATGCCGACGCGGTCCTGATCGGCGGATTCGCGCAGCGCAAACACCGCGGCCTTGCCCGCCCGCAGGATCTTCATCAGCTCTTCGTCGATTTCGACTTCGACATAGCAGCCTTCGGAGAAACAGCGGGTGAAATAGGCGCGGCCGATATTGTTGCCGTCGACGAACAGCTCCATTCCATCCTTCAGGAGCACACCGAGCGGGGCCAGGATCCGCAGAATGCGTGCCTGCCGGTCGGCGGTCTTCAGGACGACGACGGAAAGTCCGACTTCCGGCCTGTCGTCGGCGATGACGTTCTGCATCAGCGCGCACTGCTCTTCGGACGCGCCGGCCGGCTTGTCGCAGATGACCGACCACGCACCATGATTGGAGCGGACCGAGCCCGGCTGTTGTTGGGATTGCTGGCCCAGTGCCGGTGTCGCGAGAGCGGCGATCAGAACGGCGCTCGCGGTCAGGCTGGACCAGGCAAGTCTAGGCAGATCCATGAAAACCTCTGGAAAACGAATCATTGCCGACATTCTTGTCGCCGGGGTGCGCAAATGGGAAGCCCCGACGCCTGTTTTAAGGCCGACTGCGGCATAATTGGGACCGCAATTCTCGAGTGGCGGTGCAATCATGCGCCCGTTTCGGCCTCATCGGGGAAAAGCCTGTGCATCTCGGTGCATGTATTTGATGAAGCGCAAAAATGCCGCACCGGCTTTCGCGCGGGCGTATTGCGATTACGGCCAATCTGTGATTTGAAACGGCGACACTAGCATGATTTTTGCGCTATGGTTTGATGTGGATCAAGCGCTTGTGGGAGACCAAACCGTGATGAAGAGAACCTATGCAGCATTGGCCGCTATGGCCTGTCTGCTTTTCGCTTCTGTAGGCTTCGCCGATCAGCCGAAGCCCTGGCAGATGGGTATGCAGGAACCAGCCACCTCCATCATGGAGTTCAACAGCTGGTTCGAGCAGTACACACTTTGGTTCATCGTTCCGATCACCATTTTTGTTCTGATTCTTCTGATCCTCGTGGTCGTGAAGTTCCGCGCGGCCGCCAATCCAGTGCCGTCGAAGACGAGCCACAACACGGCGATCGAGATCGTCTGGACGGTTGCTCCGGTCCTCATCCTCTTCGCCATCGCGATCCCGTCCTTCAACCTGCTGACCTATCAGCTGAAGATGCCGGAAAATCCTGATATCACCATCAAGGCGACGGCCACCCAGTGGCTCTGGTCTTATGAGTATGAAGGCGAGCAGGCTGTCTCCTTCGACAGCTACCTGCTGAAGGACGCCGACCGCGCCTCTGCCGGCAAGGAAGACGTCGCGCGCTATCCGCGTCTGCTGACTGTGGACAACGAAGTCGTCGTGCCCGTCGGCAAGACCGTGCGCATGCTGGTCACGGCTGCACCGACCGACGTGATCCATGCCTTCGCCATGCCCGCCTTCGGTATCAAGATCGACGCGATCCCGGGCCGGCTGAACGAAACCTGGTTCCAGGCGGACCGCGAAGGTCTCTACTACGGTCAGTGTTCCGAGCTGTGTGGCAAGGACCACGCCTATATGCCGATCGCGATCCGTGTGGTCTCCGACGAGCAGTATGCGACCTGGCTGCAGGCTGCGACCTCCGATCTGTCCGGCGCCAATCGCGCTCTCATGGCTTCTGTCGACGGCGCTCCCGCCGCCGTCCAGACAGCTGAAAACATCACGAACTGAGAGGAGTGAGGTCAATGGCTGGCTCTGTTGCCCACGACGAACATGCGCATGGCGCACATCACGACCATAAGCCGGGCTTCTTTTCCCGCTGGTTCCTGTCGACCAACCACAAGGACATCGGCACGCTCTACCTGATCTTCGCGATCATGGCTGGCATCGTGGGCGGCGCCCTTTCGGTTGCCATGCGCATGGAGCTGCAGGAACCGGGCATCCAGATCTTCCATGGTCTGGCTTCGATGGTCTACGGCTTTGAAGGTGATGCTGCCATCGACGGCGGCAAGCACATGTACAACGTCTTCACCACGGCGCACGCCCTGATCATGATCTTCTTCATGGTCATGCCCGCGCTGATCGGCGGTTTTGCCAACTGGATGATCCCGATCATGATCGGCGCTCCTGACATGGCCTTCCCGCGCCTCAACAACATCTCCTTCTGGCTGATCGTTCCGGCCTTCCTCCTGCTCGTGCTGTCGATGTTCGTCGAAGGCCCGGCCGGTGGTTACGGTGTCGGTGGTGGCTGGACGCTCTATCCGCCGCTCGCGACCTCAGGCCAGCCCGGCCCGGCAGTCGACCTTGCGATCTTCGCGCTCCACGTCTCCGGTGCGTCCTCGATCCTCGGTGCGATCAACTTCATCACGACGATCCTGAACATGCGTGCCCCCGGCATGACGCTGCACAAGATGCCGCTTTTCGCCTGGGCCGTTCTGGTTACCGCCTTCCTGCTGCTGCTGTCGCTTCCGGTTCTCGCCGGTGGTATCACCATGCTGCTGACCGACCGCAATTTCGGCACGACCTTCTTCTCGCCTGAAGGCGGCGGTGACCCGATCCTCTACCAGCACCTGTTCTGGTTCTTCGGTCACCCGGAAGTCTACATCCTGATCCTGCCCGGTTTCGGCATCGTCAGCCACATCATCTCGACCTTCTCGAAGAAGCCGGTCTTCGGCTATCTCGGCATGGCCTATGCCATGGTCGGCATCGGTGCCGTCGGCTTCGTCGTCTGGGCACACCACATGTACACGGTCGGCCTGTCGCTTTCCGCCCAGCGCTACTTCCTCTTCGCAACCATGGTCATCGCGGTGCCGACCGGCATCAAGATCTTCTCCTGGATCGCGACGATGTGGGGTGGTTCGCTGACCTTCAAGACCCCGATGGTCTGGGCGATCGGCTTCATCTTCCTGTTCACCGTCGGTGGCGTGACGGGCGTTCAGCTCGCCAATGCCGGTCTCGACCGCTCGCTGCATGACACCTATTACGTCGTGGCCCACTTCCACTACGTTCTGTCGCTCGGCGCCGTCTTCGCGATCTTTGCCGGCTGGTACTACTGGTTCCCGAAGATGTCGGGCTACATGTACAACGAGTTCGTCGGACAGCTGCACTTCTGGATCATGTTCATCGGCGTCAACCTGGTGTTCTTCCCGCAGCACTTCCTCGGCCTTGCCGGCATGCCGCGCCGCTACATCGACTATCCGGATGCCTATGCCGGATGGAACCTTGTCTCGTCGGTCGGCTCCTACATCTCGGCCTTCGCAGTCTTCGTCTTCCTCTACGGTGTCTTCGAAGCCTTCGCCAAGAAGCGCGTCGCCGGCGACAACCCCTGGGGCGAAGGTGCGACCACGCTGGAATGGCAGCTGTCTTCACCGCCTCCGTACCACCAGTGGGAACAACTGCCGAAGGTCAAGTAAGCCGGAAGGCTCACTGAGAGAAAAGTTCGGGCGCCGCGGTCGACGGGATCGCGGCGCCTGACAAAACAGCAAGCAAGACGGAATTCGAGAATATGACGGTTATCGACAGTCGCGACGTTTTCGGCATGGAAGGTGAGGTGCGCCTCTCCGAAGCCGGTCCGCGCGATTTCTTCGCGCTTCTCAAGCCGCGTGTCATGTCGCTCGTCGTCTTCACGGCGCTGGCCGGCCTGCTGCTCGCGCCGGGCGAGATCAATCCGGTCCTTGGTTTCATTGCCATCCTCTGCATCGCAGTCGGCGCCGGCGCCTCGGGCGCGTTGAACATGTGGTACGACGCCGACATCGACGCCATCATGACCCGTACCGCGAACCGCCCGGTCCCGGCCGGCCGCATTACAGCACATGAGGCGCTCGCCTTCGGCCTGGTGCTCTCGGTCTTTTCGGTCGGCATTCTCGGCCTGGCGGTCAACTGGTTCGCCGCCGGCCTGCTCGCCTTCACAATTTTCTTCTACGCCGTCGTCTATACGATGTGGCTGAAGCGCTCGACCCCGCAGAACATCGTCATCGGCGGTGCGGCCGGCGCCTTCCCGCCCATGGTCGGCTGGGCCTGCGTCACCGGTGGCGTATCCCTCGACAGCGTCATCCTGTTCATGATCATCTTCCTCTGGACGCCGGCGCATTTCTGGGCGCTCGCGCTGTTCAAGATGAAAGACTACGGTTCGGTTGGCGTGCCGATGATGCCCAATGTTGCCGGCATCCCTTCGACCAAGCGCCAGATCGCCGTCTATGCCGTTCTCACCGCCATCACTGGCGTCCTGCCGACCTTCACGGGTCTGGCCTCGATCGGCTACGGCATCTTCGCCGGCCTGCTCGGCGCCTATTTCGTGCACTGTTCCATCGCCGTCTGGCGTATGGCCGACGGCGACGAAAAGATGGTGCCGGCCAAGAAGCTCTTCGCCTATTCGATCTTCTATCTTTTCGCGATATTCGCGGCCCTGATGGTCGATTTCTACCTCGCGCCGGTTGTCGGCTCGCTCGGAGGTGCCCTGTAATGGAAACCGTTCAACTCAACGACAAGCAGCGCAAGTCGCGCCGTGGCCGCAACATTGCCCTCGGCGTCGTGCTCGCAGCTCTGGTCGTGATTTTCTATGTCGTGACCATCATCAAGATCGGCAACGTGGGCTGACGAGGCAGAGATCGTGACCGCACCGAACGACCATATCAAGCAATCCAGCCGCCGCAATGTCGGCGTGGCTTCGGCCTGCGTCGTCTTCGTCGGCGCCATGGTCGGCATGGCCTATGCGGCGGTGCCGCTCTACCAGCTCTTCTGCCAGGTCACCGGCTACGGCGGCACGACCCAGCGCGTCGAGCAGATGTCTGACCTCGTGCTCGATCGCACCATCAACGTCACTTTCGACGCCAATGCCTCTGCCGGCCTGAACTGGGATTTCAAGGCGGTCGACAAGAAGGTGACGCCGAAGATCGGCGAGACCGTCCAGATCACCTATACCGCGACGAACAATTCGCCGCATCCGGTCACGGGCGAGGCTGTGTTCAACGTCACGCCCGGCGAAGCCGGCGCCTACTTCAACAAGGTCCAGTGCTTCTGCTTCACCGAGACCACGTTGCAGCCGGGTGAGACACTCGAAATGCCGGTCGTCTTCTTCGTCGACCCCGCCATCGTTGAGGCGGAGGAGACAAAGGGCATCGGAACGATTACCCTGTCCTACACTTTCTATCCGCGCGATGATCAGGAGCCGGTGGCCGCATTGTCGGTCGGGGAAGACAAGGGACAGCCGAAACTGTGAGAGGGATCCGGTTCGCCGGAACTCGTAATGAAATTGACATTCGGGGATTGCTGAAATGGCCGAAGCGCACCAGAAGAACCACGACTACCACATCATCGATCCGAGCCCCTGGCCGCTGCTGGCCTCGATCGGCGCCTTCCTGCTGACCTTCGGCGGCGTCGGCTACATGCGCTACCTGAACGGCGGCTCGCTGAACATGTTCGGCCTCAACTTCGCCAGCCCCTGGGTGTTCTACATCGGCCTCGCCATCGTGCTTTTCACCATGTTCGCTTGGTGGGCAGACACGATCAAGGAAGCGCATGATGGTCACCACACGCGTGTCGTCTCGCTGCATCTGCGCTACGGCATGATCATGTTCATCGCGTCTGAAGTGATGTTCTTCGTTGCCTGGTTCTGGGCCTTCTTTGACGCCAGCCTCTTCGCCAACGAAGCGATCCAGGCGAGCCGCGTCGAGTTTACCGGTGGCACCTGGCCGCCGCAGGGCATCGAGGTCGTCGATCCCTGGCACCTGCCGCTCTACAACACCGTCATCCTTCTCCTGTCCGGCACCTGCGTGACCTGGGCCCACCATGCGATGCTCCACAATGATCGCAAGGGCCTTGTCTCCGGCCTCGTCCTGACGGTTCTGCTCGGCATCCTGTTCTCGTTCGTCCAAGCCTACGAGTACATGCACTCGCCGTTCGACTTCAAGAATTCGATCTACGGCGCGACCTTCTTCATGGCGACCGGCTTCCATGGCTTCCACGTTCTGGTCGGCACGATCTTCCTGATCGTCTGCCTGTTCCGTGCGCTCGCCGGCCACTTCACCCCGCAGCAGCATTTCGGCTTCGAAGCTGCCGCCTGGTACTGGCACTTCGTTGACGTCGTCTGGCTGTTCCTCTTCTTCGCCATCTATATCTGGGGCGATTGGGGTGCACCGCTCGCCCATTGATCCGGGCAGGTTTCGATCAAAGGGCGGCGCAAGCCGCCCTTTGTGCTTTCCGGCATGCGACGATCCGGCGCTGTGAGGGAACCCTCGCATGCGCTAAGGGTTGGCGGGGATAGGGAATACCTTCGAGGAGAGGTCCGATGGCCGAAGACAATGCAAAATTTCCGCCGGTAGATCCGGTCAAGGCAGCACTCACCGCGTCCTGCCCGCGCTGCGGCAATGGCAAGCTCTTTGACGGCTTCACCAAGCCCAAGGCACGCTGCAATTCCTGCGGCCTTGATCTCTCCTGGGTGGACGCGGGCGATGGCCCGGCGATCTTCGTCATCCTTCTCGCCGACCTCTTGGTCGTCGGCTTTGCCGTCTGGGTGGAACTCACCTACCAGCCCTCGATGTGGCTCCACATCCTGGTCTTCGCCCCGCTCGGCGTGGCGCTCACCCTCTGGCTCATGCGCTTCCTGAAGGCGCTGCTGATCGCCCTGCAATACAAGCACAATGCCTCTCCCGGAGTGATCGACCGTGGCTGACACGCGGATGGGCAAGGAGACTGAGGGGGGCCGCCGCACCTGGCGCTTCTGGGCTGCCCTGGTGCTTGTCCCAATAGCGCTCGTCATCCTTCTGTCACTGGGAACCTGGCAGGTCAGCCGGCTTCACTGGAAGGAAGCTCTTCTTTCCGACATCCAGCAACGCAGCACCGCTGCGCCCGTCGATATCGCTGAACTGGAACGCCTGCTGGCATCAGGCGATGCGGTCGACTATCGCCATGCGATGGCAAGTGGCCGCTATCTGAACGACAAGGAACGCCATTTCCTCGCGACGTTCCAGGGTCAGTCGGGCTTTTACCTCTACACGCCGCTCGAACTTGGCGACGGGCGCTACCTCTTCGTCAACCGGGGCTTTGTCCCCTATGACCGCAAGGATCCTGCAACCCGTCCGGAGAGCCTGGTTGAGGGTGAGCAGAAGGTAACAGGTCTCGCCAGGGCGGAACTCACGGAGAAGCCGTCTTCGCTGGTGCCCGACAATGACGAGAGAGCCAATATCTTCTACTGGAAGGATCGCGCCCGCATGGCCGCATCCGTTGGCCTGCCGGCCGAGCGCGTGCTGCCCTTCTTCCTCGATGCCGATTCGACGCCGGTCCCAGGCGGTCTGCCAAAGGGTGGCGTGACCCAGATCGACCTGCCCAACAACCATCTGCAATATGTGATTACCTGGTATGGCCTTGCCTTTGCGCTGGTCGCGGTGGCGCTTGCGGGCCTCGTCCGTCGGAAATCCCGATAGAGCCGCCGAATATTTTCCGCTAGAAGTTCCGGATGAAGACGGTGAAGAGACCGCCGTCGCGAAGGAAACTGCATGTCCTATCTCGCCTCCACGCTGGTCGCGCTCATCGCGCTCGAACACATCTATATTCTGATCCTGGAGATGTTCCTCTGGACCACCCCGACCGGGCGCCGCGCCTTCGGCATGAAGCCTGAGCAGGCAGAAGCGACCAAGGTCATGGCGGCAAACCAGGGCCTCTACAATGGCTTCCTCGCAGCCGGCCTGATCTGGGGCCTGATGCACCCCGATCTTGGCCTTGGCTATCAGATCCAGTTGTTTTTTCTTGGCTGTGTGCTGGTCGCGGGCCTATATGGGGGTGCAACGGCTTCGCGGAAGATCTTCGTCATCCAGGCGCTCCCCGCAGCTCTCGCCCTATCTGCTGTCCTGATTGCCGGTTGATCCGATGAACATGCACCTGAACCGCCCCCCTTTGACGATCAGGCTTTGCGGCCCGCGCGGATTCTGCGCTGGTGTCGACCGCGCCATCCAGATCGTCGTTCTGGCTCTCAAGCGCTACGGCGCGCCGGTTTATGTGCGCCACGAGATCGTCCACAATCGCTACGTCGTCGAAGGTCTGGAAGCCAAAGGTGCCATCTTCGTCGAGGAACTCGACGAGATCCCCGCAGAACACCGCCAGCAGCCGGTCGTCTTCTCCGCCCATGGCGTGCCGAAATCCGTGCCGGAAGATGCGGCAAGCCGCAATCTCTTCTATCTCGACGCCACGTGTCCGCTGGTGTCCAAGGTGCACAAGCAGGCCATGCGCCACCAGCGCCTCGGCCGCCATGTCATCCTGATTGGCCATGACGGCCATCCGGAAGTCATCGGCACCATGGGACAGCTTCCGGAGGGCTCCGTGTCGCTGGTCGAGACTGTCGAGGAAGCGGATCTTTATCAGCCCGCCGATCCTGACAATCTCGGCTACGTCACCCAGACCACGCTCTCGGTCGATGACACCGCCGGGGTCATTGCCAGGCTCAAGGCGCGATTCCCGAACCTGACCGCGCCCTCTGCCGACAGCATCTGCTACGCCACCACCAACCGACAGGAAGCGGTCAAACACGCAGCCCCGGGTTGCGATCTCTTCATTGTCGTCGGCGCACCGAATTCGTCGAATTCCAAGCGTCTCGTCGAAGTGGCCCTGCGGGCAGGGGCTACCCGCTCTCTGCTGGTGCAGCGCGCCTCCGAAATCGACTGGGCCGATATCGGCGAGATCCGCACGCTCGGCATTTCCGCCGGCGCCTCCGCCCCGGAGGTGATCGTCGACGAGATCATCGAGGCCTTCCGCGAGCGCTTCGACGCCAATGTGGAACTGGCGATCACGGCGGAAGAAAACGAGCACTTCCTCGTCAACCGGGAACTGCGCGATGTGGAACTGACCCGCGAGGACATGGCCTGGGTGAATGGCTGAGGCGCTGCAACTGAGCTAGTATCTTGCCTTCCACCCCGGCCATCCTGTAGATTTGTCATTACGGTTTAAAAGAAAGGAGGGATCCCGTGCACAGTCATTATTTCCGGTTCAACCGGCAACGTGGTCCCGTCCCGGCCCTGCAAATGCGTTTGCAGGGCTGATCAGAGACCGTTTCTCAGCGACACCTTCTCCTGGTCTGCCCCTCATGGCCCGCAGCGCCAAGCCGTTCCGGCTCGCGCCCTGCATGTTTTTTAGACCGCAGCGACATCCATTGGACAAGGCGAAAGGCCTGTCCGGACCGTCGCGCGGCAAGACCAGAGAACCATCATGTCCCTGATCAATATCCGTAATCTCGGCGTCACCCTGTCGAGCCCGCTGTTTTCCAACCTCAACCTTGTCGTCAATGCCGGCGATCGCATCGGCCTTGCCGCCGCCAATGGCCGTGGCAAGTCGACCCTGTTCCGGTGCATCGCCGGTACGCTTGATCCGAGCGAAGGCGAGATCACCAAGGCGCGCGGTGTGACCATCGGCTATGTCGAGCAGAACGTGCCGCAGCATCTGCTGGATCTCACCTTCTACGACGCTGTGCTGGATGCGCTTTCGCCCGAACAGGCCGAAAGCGAGAGCTGGCGCGTCGATGTGGTGCTCGGTGAACTCGACGTACCGGTTGAATTCCACCAGCGACCGCTGAAGGCACTGAGTGGCGGCTGGCAGCGCATGGCGCTGATCGCGCGCGTCTGGGTCACCGAGCCGGACGTGCTTCTGATGGACGAGCCCACCAACCATCTCGACCTCGGCAAGATCGCTGCCCTCGAGGCGTGGCTGAATGCACTGCCGCGCGACGTGCCGGTGATCCTCGCCAGTCATGATCGCGCCTTTCTCGATGCCGTCACCAACCGCACCGTCTTCCTGCGCGCCGAGCAGTCGCCAGTCTTCGCGCTTGCCTATTCGCGGGCGCGTTCGGCGCTGGAGGACGCGGACGCGGCCGATGCGCGTCGCTACGAGCGTGACATGAAGACGGCAGATCAGTTGCGCAAGCAGGCCGCCAAGCTCAACAATATCGGCATCAATTCCGGCAGCGACCTTTTGGTGGTGAAGACCAAGCAACTGCGCGAGCGGGCCGAAAGGCTCGAGGATGCAGCCAAACCGGCTCATCTCGAACGCTCGGCCGGTGCCATCAGGCTTGCCAATCGCGGTACCCATGCCAAGGTTCTGGTGACGCTGGACGATGCGGAAGTGCTTGCTCCCGATGGCGCCGCGTTGTTTCGCACCGGCAAGCAGTTCATTTGCCAGGGCGACAGGATTGTCCTGCTCGGCGCCAATGGCGTCGGCAAGACCCGCCTCATCGCCATGCTGCGCAAGGCGATCGACATGCCCGAGATCGCCCAGGACGGCATCAAGGCGACGCCATCGCTGGTGCTGGGCTACGGCGACCAGGCGCTTGCCGATCTCCGCGACAGCGACACGCCGATGCAGGCGATCATCCACCGCTTCGATATCGGCGACCAGCGGGCACGGGCGCTCTTGGCCGGTGCGGGCATGAGCATCGATATGCAGGCGCGCCCGATCGGTCGCCTGTCCGGCGGCCAGAAGGCGCGGCTCGGCATGCTGGTGCTGAGGCTTGCGGAGCCGAATTTTTTCCTGCTCGACGAACCGACCAACCACCTCGATATCGAGGGGCAGGAGGTGCTGGAGAGCGAGCTGATGCAGCATCAGGCGAGCTGTCTGCTGGTCTCGCACGACCGCAGTTTCGTCCGCGCCATCGGCAACCGCTTCTGGCAGATCGAACGAAAGCGCCTGATCGAAGTCGAGGGGCCGGAAGATTTCTTTGCCGCAGCCGCACTGGCAAGGTAGTCGTCGGTATCACCAGGGGCTGCGCCCCGGCAGGCCCGTGGTGTATGGCGCAAGCGAAAACCGGCACCCGGCATATGTGTGCGAGGTGAGGTCGCGATCCTCACTTCGCCCATTTCCTGTGCCGGATGTCGCTTGAGGACTGGCACTTGCCGATCCCGCGCGCTATGCGTTCAGCTTCATTCCAAGCAGCACGGGAAAATCGCTGTGGCAGTCTATACCGACATTTCCGAAGGCGATCTGAAGGCCTTTCTCGAGCAATATGATGCGGGCGAGTTGACCTCCTACAAGGGTATTGCCGAAGGGGTCGAGAATTCCAACTTCCTGCTCCACACGTCCAAGTCCCCGTTGATCCTGACGCTCTACGAGAAGCGGGTCGACAAAAACGATCTGCCCTTCTTTCTCGGGCTCATGCACCATCTCTCCGAGCGCGGGCTCAACTGTCCGCTCCCCCTGCCGCGCAAGGATGGGGCGTTGTTGGGCGAACTTTCCGGCCGTCCGGCCGCGCTGATTTCCTTCCTCGAGGGCATGTGGCTGAGAAAGCCCGAAGCGCAGCATTGCGGCGAAGTGGGCGCAGCCCTCGCCAGGATGCACATCGCCGGCGAGGGCTTCGAGCTGACGCGGCCGAACGCGCTTTCGCTCGAAGGCTGGCACGTGCTCTGGGCAAAATCCGAAGCCCGCGCCGACGAGGTGGAGGAGGGGCTGGAAACCGAGATCGGCGCCGAGCTCGATTTCCTCGCCACCCACTGGCCGAAGGATTTGGCCTCGGGCGTCATCCATGCCGACCTTTTCCCGGACAACGTCTTCTTCCTCGGCGATACGCTGTCGGGGCTGATCGACTTCTATTTCGCCTGCAACGACCTGCTGGTCTACGACCTCTCGATCTGCCTGAATTCCTGGTGCTTCGAGAAGGATGGCGCCTACAACATCACCAAGGGCAAGGCGATGATCGAGGGTTACCAGTCGGTGCGGCCGCTCTCTGCTGCCGAGATCGAGGCCTTGCCGATCCTGTGTCGCGGCTCTGCGCTGCGCTTCTTCCTCACCCGCCTCTATGACTGGCTGACAACGCCGGCAGGTGCCCTGGTGGTGAAAAAGGACCCGCTCGAATATCTGAAGAAGCTGCGCTTCCACCGCGCCGTCACCAATGCCTCGGAATACGGACTGATCGCATGAAACATGTCGAAATCTACACAGACGGCGCTTGCTCGGGCAATCCAGGCCCCGGAGGCTGGGGGGCCGTGATGCGTTACGGCGAAACCGAAAAGGAACTCTTCGGTGGCGAGGCCGATACCACCAACAACCGCATGGAACTGCTCGCCACCATCACGGCGCTCAATTCCCTGAAGGATGCCTGCGAAGTCGATCTCTACACCGACAGCAAATATGTCATGGACGGCATCTCCAAGTGGATCTTCGGCTGGAAAAAGAACGGCTGGAAGACCGCCGATAGGAAGCCGGTCAAGAATGGCGAGCTCTGGCAGGCGCTCGACCTTGCCAATCAGCGCCACAAGGTTAAGTGGCACTGGGTCAAGGGCCATGCCGGCCACCCTGAAAATGAACGCGCCGACGAACTCGCCCGCCGCGGCATGGAGCCCTTCAAGACGTCGGGTGTCACGCGGTCGCTTCTGGTGAAGTGAGCGGATGAGGGAGAAGGGGCGGCGCGACCGCCCTTGCCCTTTCGCCCGTTCTCCCTATGCTCGCCACAAAATCACCGACGGGAGACATCCATGATCCAGCACTGCGTATTCCTGCGCTTCAAGGCCGCTGTCCAGGAAGGCGAAAAGCAGGCGATCTATGCGGCGATCGCCGATTTGAAGGACGTGGTGCCGGGCATGCTTGAGGTGAAGTCCGGCTCGAACGTGTCGCCGGAAGGCCTGAGCAGTGGCTATAATGACGGCTTCATCGTCACCTTCGAGGACGAGATGGTCCGCGACTATTATCTGAAGCATCCGAAACATGTGGAAGTGGGCGAGCGCATTGTCAGCGCGACGGATGGAGGTCTGGCCGGCATCCTCGTCTTCGACCTGGAAACCTGAAGCCTTACGTTGCAGGCAGGGCAGGGACGTAAAGCCTCAGTTCTGCGCAGGCGCAGCCGACAACAGCGCAATGAAGAGGTCCAGCGCCCGATGCATGGCAGCATCAGGCGGTCCCTCGACCTGCCACTCCTTGAAATGGCCGTCGATCCACATGCGCACCACGCCATAGATGAAGGCGCGCGATGACAGGATCAGATCGTCAGGTGCCACGCCGGCCCGCAGGTCGCCCCGCGCCTGCGCTTCGGCGATCAGGGCTACCATCAACTGGCGAATCTCATTATTTTGCCGCACCAGCCGTTCGGAACCATGAAAGTCTATCAGCGAGCGTGAGCTGACGATCTGGAAATGGGTGGGATTGGCAATCGCCCATTCCAGATAGCCAAGTCCAATGGCTCGCAATCTTCCCAGGGGCAGGTCGTTGTCGACCTTTTCAAGGGCCGATTGCACGGCGTCCGTCAGTCTGGAAATTGCCTGCTCGGCGACGGCGGTCAGCAGCGCAGTCTTGTTGCTGAAGTGGCGGAACGGTGCGCCCGGCGAAACGCCCGCCTTCTTGGCAACCTCCCGCACCGATAATTGCTCGACGCCCTTCTCCTCGATCAGCTCGATGGCAGCAGCAATGAGCGAATCCACCAGGTTGCCATGGTGGTAGCGCTTTCGCATCGGAGCATTGTGAGGAGCGGGCTTGGGGGAATCGTTCGACATGAAACAAGCATAGCAGGTGATCACGATTATGTAATCGTCGATTACATTCATTGCGTCTGAATGCGTTTGATGTAATCAGTGATTACATAGAAGGTGATGAGGAGCTTGGTGATGAAAAATGCACTTGAAGGATGGAAACTGACCCTGTTGCTGGTGGGGGGATTGCTGATCATGACTGCGGTTGCGCTGGCTCTGGCGGCCAACCCGGTGGAGGCTTCGCGTCTTGTAATCCGCTGGACGGCGCGCTGTTCGGTGGCCCTGTTTCTCGCGGCCTTCACGGCCTCGTCGCTGGTTCGTTTGGTGCCCATTCGCATCACGCACTGGCTGTCGCGCAACCGCCGTTATCTCGGCCTTGCCTTCGCCGCCTCTCACTCGATTCACCTGATGGCTATCATTTCACTGGCCACACAGGATCAAGTACTGTTCTGGCAGTTGACCAACTACGGCACGCTGGTGAGCGGTGGTCTGGCCTATGTCTTCATCTTTGCCATGGCGACGACATCCTTTGACCGCACGGCGGCAATGCTCGGTTCGCGCCTATGGCGCCTGCTGCACCGCGCCGGTGCCTGGTATATCTGGACGTCCTTTGTCGTGACCTTCGGCAAGCGTTTTGTGATGGATACCGCCTACCTCCCGGCCATGGTGCTGATCTTCCTCGCACTGGCGATCAAGTTGCTTGCCCGGTTGCGCGGTTCGCGGACTAAATCCACGCCAGCCTGAGCGTGGTGGCAAACAAAGAAATGCCGCGGCGGATCGCTCCGTCGCGGCTCAATATGCGGACACACAGATATCAGAGCTGCTCGATCATCTTGGCCGCCGATGACACGGTCGCCTGGCCTGGATTTTCTTCGATGTTCAGGCTCTTCACCACGCCGTCCTCGACGAGCATGGAATAGCGCTTGGAACGCAGACCCAGAGCCCCGGCGGAAAGGTCGGCATCGAGGCCGAGTGCCTTGGTAAAGGCGGCATTCCAGTCGGCGAGGAAGTGGATCTTGCCAAGGCCGCCCGAATGCTGCGCCCAGGCACCCATCACATGCCAGTCATTGACAGACACGACGGCAATATCGTCGACGCCACGCGCCATCAGCGCGTCACGGTTCTCCAGGTAGCCGGGCAGATGGTTCAAGGTGCAGGTCGGGGTGAAGGCGCCGGGCACGGCGAAGACGACAACCTTCTTGCCGGCAAAAAGATCTTCGGTGGTGATCTCCACCGGGCCGTCCACTGTCTTTTCCTTGAAGGTCGCCTGAGGCAGCTTGTCGCCGATGGCAATGGTCATGAATGTCGTCCTCGCTTGCTTTGCACCACCCGGAACCCCTCCGTGCGGCAGTGACGCGAATATAGGTTGAGGTCAGTCGAAGGCAAGCGTGGTTTCCATGGCACGCGGGCCGCTGACGATCAGGATGCCCCAATGCTTGCCGGCCAGCTCGTATTTCTTCGGCAGCTTGCCGATCGGTACGGTCAGGACTGTTTCGCCCGCGTCCCCGGTCGACGCATGCGCCTTGACGAAGACATGGCCGCTCGGCCCGCTGATGAAGACCTCCGGTGTCGGTTGGCCCTCGGGTAGGATCGCCCGAACCACAAGCTCCTTGCGATCAGCGCTCATGGTGTGTCCGAGCACACGAAAATCCTTTGAAGGGCCGGGCGGAACCTGCGCACGCGCCGCTTCGACGAGCGCCGTCTCCGCCGCATGGCTTTCGCCATCCGCATTCGGCGGCACAGTGAGATCGGCCTGGAAGGGGATGCAGATATTCTGACACACCCCGATGAAGGTATTGAGCGTCACCCCGGACGTATCGGGTGCATTCTTGAGGGTGATCGGCAGGGTGACCGGCTTGTCGTAGCCCACGTCGGTCATGGTGCCGTTCATCAGGACCTTTGGTACAGGAAAGTCCAGCCTCTCCAGGCTGTAGGAAGCCCCCTGAGCCGGCTTGACGGCAGGCGGAATGCCGACATCGCCCGGCTCCTTCCAATAGGTGATCCAGCCCGGTTTGGGCTCGATCACCAACGCCCCCTGGCGCAGACCGTCGGCGCTCTCTGGCAGAAGGATCAGCCGCATCCGCCCGCCCTCGTTCACCGCCCATTCGCTGCTCGCAGCCATCAGCGGCGAGGCCGGCAGAAGGGAAAAGAAACCGATAGCCGCCGCGACCGCGAACGGGCGGCCACGTGGGATAATTTTCAGCAGGCGGGAGAGAGACATGGGCGTTTCTGTTCTGGCGATCATGAAAACGGCTCTAGATGATCACTGTGGCCTTGGCCAGTCACGCTTGCTTCATGGTCATCATTTTGGGTTGATCGGAACCCGCTTCTGCCCCATCTTGAATGGGAGACCACATCTGAACCACGCGTGAAGCCGATTGCCCAAGGGGCAAACCAGGGAGGCGGGCATGGCATTGTCGTCGAAAACCAGTCTGAGAGAACGCGGTTTGCTGGATGGGCATCTGCTGATTGCCATGCCGGGCATGGCGGACGGCAATTTCGCCCGCGCCGTGGTCTATGTCTGCGCCCATTCGGATGCCGGGGCCATGGGCTTCATCATCAACCGCGCGCAATCGGTGACCTTTGCCGACCTGCTGTTGCATCTTGAGCTGATCGACCGCAACGACGCCATCATGCTGCCCGATCACGCCCGCCATTTCCCCATCCAGTGCGGTGGTCCGGTGGAGCAGAATCGCGGCTTCGTGCTCCATTCCGATGACTACCTCTCCGACAGTTCGATCCCCGTCAGTGATGACATCTCGCTGACCGCGACGCTCGACATCGTCCGCGCCATCTCGGATGGTCGCGGTCCCCGCCACGCCACCATGCTGCTCGGTTATGCCGGCTGGGGCCCGGGTCAGCTGGAAGAGGAAATCACCCAGAATGGCTGGCTGAACTGCGCCGCCACCGAAGACCTGATCTTCGACCGCTGCCTCGAAAACAAATATGATCGCGCGCTGGCCCTGATGGGGATCAATCCGGCCATGCTGTCGACGGATGCAGGACACGCTTGAGGGATAGATCCACTGGTTGCGCACTTTCCGCTTGCAAGCTGAGAGAGGGCAGTCATGCTCCTCGTGTCGGGCCACCCGGTCCGGCCCGATCGAGACCCAGGCCATGCCCTCCACCGACATCCTCATTGCCTTCATTATCACCACGGCCGTCTTCGCCTTCATCCCGGGCCCCGCGATGCTCTATGTCGCGGCCCGGACGCTTGCAGCGGACCGCCGCGCAGGGTTGATGGCGACGTCAGGTATTCATGTCGGCTGCTACGTGCATGTGGTCGCCGCAGCCGCTGGTCTGTCTGTCCTCTTCCATGTCGTCCCAACGCTCTATCTGGCGGTGAAGCTGGCAGGGGCTGCTTATCTGATCTATCTCGGCATTCGCATGTTCCGCGTGGCCCGGGCGGTTGGCGCAACGCCCGTTGACCTGGTGGCGCAGAAGTCCGCTGGCCGTGCGTTCGTGGAAAGCATGTTTGTCGAGGTGCTCAATCCGAAGACGGCGATTTTCTTTCTCGCCTTCCTGCCGCAGTTCATTGATCCTGCCGCGAGCTTCCCGGTCTGGCTGCAGTTCGTCATTCTCGGCACGGGGGTCAATGCGATGTTCACGGTCGCCGACATCACCTGCGTGATGGCGGCAAGCACCGTCACCAGACGTTTGGCGCGGATCTCATCCCTGCAGCGCAATCTGCAAAGGGCAGGAGGCGCGATCCTCGTCGGACTTGGCCTTCACGTCGCCTTCCAGCGCACGTGAAGCCCTTCCGCCTCAAGCCCGCTTCATCAGCGGAAAGCGCTCCTTGAGAAGTCTCAGCACCGATTCCGAGCCGAGCGGCGGGCCGAACAGATAGCTTTGGCCAAAGTCGCAGCCCATCATCGCGAGGTCGGCCGCGTCCTGGTCGGTCTGGATGCCCTCGGCCACCACCTGCATGTCGAGCCCGCGCGCCATCGAGACGACCGAGCGCAGGAGAACGGATCTCTTGTCCGACTGGTCGCAGACGAGCGCCTTGTCGAGCTTGATCGTGTCGAAGGGGAAGCGGGTGAGATAGGCAAGCGACGAATAACCGGTGCCGAAGTCGTCGAGTGCCAGGCTGATTCCGGTGTCCTTCAGCTTCTCCAGCATTAGACGCGCCTGTTCCGGATTTTCCATGACGACGCTCTCGGTCAGCTCCAGCTTGATCCGTTTCGGATCGCACTGGGTCTTCACCAGAAGTGCGCGCACGTCGTTGTAGATCTCGCTGGAGATCAACTGGGCCGAGGAGAGGTTGACCGAAACGAAGATCGGCAGTTCGCCCGTCAGGCGCTCCCAGTCCATCAGATCGGTCGCCGCCCGCTCCAGGGCGAACATGCCGAGTGGCTCGATCAGATCGGACATTTCCGCGATCGGGATGAATTCGGTCGGCGAAATGGTGCCGCGCTTCGGGTGATCCCAGCGCATCAGCGCCTCGAAGCCGGCGATTTCGCCATTGGTGAGCTTGACGATCGGCTGGTAGGCCATCGACAGCTCCTTGCGCTCGATGGCGCGCCGCAGATCCGTTTCGAGCTGCAACCGGTCGGTGCTGAAGGTGCGGAAGGCCGGGCGGAAGGGCTCGACCCGATTGCCGCCGGCGCGTTTCGCACGGAACATGGCAAGCTCCGCATCGGCGAGCAGGCTTGCCGAGCTTTCCTGCTGGTCCACCCACGAGACGAGACCGATCGAGGCCGTCAGGTTGATTTCGCGGTTGGCGAAATTGAGCGGCACCATGATGGCCTTGGACACGGCATCCGCGAAGTCGGCAATCTTGCCGGGGTCGCGTTCCGACACCAGGATCAGGCCGAACTCGTCCCCCGAAAGCCGCGCCAGCGTATCCTGCGGCTTCAAGAGACGGCGCAGGCGGCGGGTAATGGCAATCAGGATGTTGTCGCCGGCAGCGATGCCGAGCGCATCGTTGACCTGCTTGTAGCGGTCGATGTCGATGGCAAGCACGGTCGGCCGAACGCTTTCCGACGTCGGCGCGAGCGACAGGATCGCCTGCAGGCGGTCGAGGAAGACCTCGCGGTTCGGCAATCCCGTCAGGTTGTCATGCATGGCATCGACAAGCAGCCGGTCGATGGAGTTCTTCTGCTCGGTCACGTCGATGATCGTGCCGACGCAGCGGATGACCTCCCCGTTCGAACCCAGCACTGGCCGGGCGCGGATCTTCAGCCAGTGGAAGTGACCGTCTTCGGCGCGGATGCGGAATTCGTGGCTGAGGCGTCCCTTTCGATGTTCCAGCAGCACGTCGAGCGTGGCGCGGAAACGGTCGCGATCGTCGGGATGCAGGCGCGGCAGCCAGTTGCGGGCGGGCCCGTGCATGGTGCCCGGCGCCAGGCCGAGCCTGAGCGAGACATCCGGGCTCGTCACGACGCGGTCGCGCGCCACGTCCCAGTCCCAGACGGTGTCGCCGGAACCGGTCAGCGCCAGCGACTGGCGTTCCAGATCGGAGAACAGGCCCTGCTGATAGGCGCCGCCGGCGAACGCATGCTGCATGACCGTGAAACCGATCAGAAGCACGATCAGCACCAGCCCGCCGCCCAGTGCCGGCTGGATGATGTCGTTGTCGAGCTGGCCGGTGACAGTCATCCAGCCGGCGAACAGCCAGACCAGAATCAGCACCCAGGTCGGCACCAGGAGCACAGCGCGGTCGTAGCGGTTGAAGCCGAGATAGACGATCAGGCCGATGCCGACGACGCCGGTGAGCGCAAAGGAAACGCGGGCAATGCCGGCGGCGATCGAGGGGTCGAAGATCGCAACCCCGAAGAGCACGGTGAGGCCCAGCATCCAGGCGAGCGTCGCATAACCGAGATGCACGTGCCAGCGATTGAGGTTGAGATAGGTGAAGAGGAAGATGACGAGCGAGGAGGCGAGTGCCACCTCGGCGCCGGCTCGCCATATTCGAATGTCGGAAGAGGTAAGGGTAATCAGCTTTTCGAGAAAGCCGAAGTCGACGCAGATATAGGCGAGCACTGCCCAGGCAAGCGCCGCGGCGGCCGGCAGCATCGACGTGCCCTTGACGACGAAGAGAATGGTCAGGAAGACCGCGAGCAGCCCGGCAATGCCGAGCACGATACCGCGATAAAGAGTGAATGCGTTGACCGTATCCTTATAGGCGTCGGGTTCCCACAGATAGATCTGCGGCAGTTCCGGCGTCGCAAGTTCGCCAACGAAGGTGATCACGGTGCCCGGATTGAGCGTAATGCGGAAGACATCGGCATCCGCGCTCGGCACACGGTCGAGCGCAAAGCCTTCCGAGGGTGTGATGGCCATGATCCGCTGCGAGCCGAGGTCCGGCCAGAACATTCTCGAACCGGAGAGGCGGAAATGCGGCGCGACGATTACGCGCTCCAGCTGTTCTTCCGAGACGTTTGCCAGAGCGAAGACCGCCCAGTCGCCCTGGTGTCCCTCGGTAGACGAGCGGACCTCGATACGCCGGCGGATGCCGTCCGCACCGGCGGCGGTCGAGACCTGGAAGGCCTCGCCCTGATTCGTGTAGATTTCCGTGGTCGCCGTGAGGTCGAGGGCATTGTCGTCGCGCGCGATCTTGACCGGTTCGACCGCCAGCGCCGCCGAGGCTGAAAAGCCGACATACATTGCGACAAGCGCAGCCAAAAACAGGGCGGCCAGGCGAGGCGCGGCGCGCGAAAGGGGTTCAAATATGCTCATGAGGACGTCTTGCCGTTCCGCGCCTTGGGGGCGGCGATCCGGGAGAACAGCACATGGTCGCGCCATTCTCCATTGATTTTCAGATAGTCGCGCAAAAGACCTTCTCGCTCAAATCCCGTTTTTTCGAGCAGCCTCAGGCTGTTGACGTTGTCCGGAATACAGGCTGCTTCGATACGGTGCAACTCGAGCGGCCCGAAGATGTAGGGAATAGCCAGCTGAAGTGCGGCAAACATGTGGCCCTGTCGCGAATGGCGTTCGCCCATCCAGTACCCGATCATGCAGCTCTGAGCGGCTCCACGGCGGATAAGGCCGACGGTAAGCCCGCCCAGCAAGGCGTTTTCCTCCCGGTCGAACAGGAAGAAGGGCACTGCCATGCCGGAGTGAAATTCCTGTTCATTGCGCAGGACGCGCTGCCGGAAGGCTCGCTCTGTCAGCTCGTCGCTGCGCCAGGTGGGTTCCCAGGGCTGCAGGAAGGCGCGGCTTTCCCGGCGCAACTGGTGCCATGGCTCGAAATCGCGAAACCGCGGCAGGCGAAGCAGATGCCGTTCGCCGTAAAGCTCCGGCATGTCCGACTGCCGGGACAGAAACCGAAAGACCGAGCGCGTCATCGTCAATCCCCGAGCGAAATCCGGCGGAGGGCTCCGCCGGTCGAGTTCTGTGTCCGCGACAGTCAGCCGACGGCCTTACGGATGCCCGCTGGCTGCGAGTTGAGCGCGCCCCTGATATCGTCGAGCGGAACGAGGTGATCCACAGGCCCGATCGCCGAAAGTGTAGGCGTGGTGTCGAAGAACAGGCGTCCGGCGAGATCGGTCAGGCGCTCGGTCGTAATGCCGGCAAGCCGTTCCATCATTTCCTGGTTCGGTATGGTGCGGCCGTAGAGCATCATCTGACGGGCGATCTGGCCGGCGCGTGCGGCCGGGCTTTCCTGGCCCATCAGCAACTGCGCGCGGATCTGCGCCCGCGAGCGCTCGATCTCCTGCTGGTCGATATGGTCGGAGACCTTGCGCAATTCGTCGATTATGACGGGCACCAGTTTCGGCAGGTCTTCGCCGCCGGTCGCGGCATGAATGCCGAAGATACCGGTGTCGGAAAAGCCCCAGTGGAAGGCATAGACCGAGTAGCAGAGACCACGGATCTCGCGCACTTCCTGGAAGAGCCGCGACGACATGCCGCCGCCCAGGATGTTGGCGAGGATCTGCGAACAGTAGAAGTCCCGCATGTGATATGCCTTGCCCTCGAAGCCGAGCAGGACCTGCGTGTCCATGAGATCGCGCTCCTCGCGCGTCTCGCCACCCGTATAGTGGGCGGCATCCATCACCGGGGTCGAGGACGGCTTCGTCGGCAAGGAGGCGAAGCGTTGCTCCACCTGCTTGACGAAGGCGTCGTGATCGACCTTGCCGGCGGCCACGACGAACATGCGGTCCGTCGTGTAATTGCGCGACAGATAGGCGCGAATCTGGTCGCTCGAGAAGGACTTGACCGTCTCCGGCGTGCCGAGAATGCTGCGCCCGATTGTCTGGCCGCGATAGGCTTGCTCGGAAAAGCGGTCGAAGACCACGTCGTCAGGCGTGTCGTCGGCAGCCCCGATTTCCTGCAGGATGACGTGTTTTTCCCGCTCCAGTTCCTCTTCGTCGAAGACGCTGTCGGTCAGGATGTCGGCGAGGATGTCGACCGCAAGCGGGACATTGTCCTTCAGGACGCGGGCGTAATAGGAGGTGGTCTCGGTCGACGTCGCGGCGTTGACTTCGCCACCGACATTCTCGATTTCTTCCGCGATCTGGCGGGCGCTACGCTGGTTCGTGCCCTTGAACGCCATGTGCTCGAGCAGATGCGCAATTCCATGCTCGGCTTCCGTCTCGTTGCGCGATCCGGACTTGATCCAGGTTCCGAGCGCCACGCTTTCCAGATGCGGCATGTTCTCGGTTACGACAGTCAAACCCGATGGAAGCCGGGTGCACTCAACATTCATGGTTCGTCTTTCCGCGCTTCCTACCTGACAGCTCTCGCATGGTCACTGACAAAGCTTTCAATGGCTTTGAGTTCCGCGGGCAGGACTTCGAAGCGCTCCTCCCTGTCCATCAGATCAGCAAGCCACGCCGGAAGCGCGGGGTCAATACCGCAGGCCGATTTTACTGCCGCCGGGAACTTGGCAGGATGGGCGGTGGCAAGCACCACCATGGGGCTCTGCGGCTTCTCGAATTTCTTCGCCACATGCACGCCGACGGCGGTATGCGGGTCGAGCAGATAGCCGGTTTCGTCGAGCACGGCGCGAATGGTCTTCGCCACCTCCTTCTGCGTCGCACGCCCGGCGCGGAAATCCTTGCGAATGAATTTCAACGCCTCCGGCTGGATCTCGAAGGCGCCGGACTGCTTGAGACCGTCCATCGACGACCGGATGGCAGAGGCGTCCCGGCCATAGGATTCGAACAGCAGGCGCTCGAAGTTGGAGGAAATCTGGATGTCCATCGAGGGGGACGTCGTGGCCGAGACACCCTTCATCTCGTAGCGCCCGGTCTTCATCGTGCGCGCCAGAATGTCGTTGTCGTTTGTGGCGATCACCAGCCTGTCGATCGGCAGGCCCATCTTCTTTGCGACATAACCGGCGAATATGTCGCCGAAATTGCCTGTCGGCACGGTGAACGAGACTTTGCGATCGGGAGCGCCGAGAGCCACGGCCGAGGTGAAGTAGTAGACCACCTGCGCCATGATGCGCGCCCAGTTGATCGAGTTGACGCCAGAGAGCCTCACGCGGTCGCGAAAGGCTCCATCGTTGAACATCGCCTTCACGAGGTTCTGGCAGTCGTCAAAATTGCCCTCGACGGCGATGGCATGCACGTTTTTGTCCGTCGACGAGGTCATCTGGCGCTGCTGCACCGGCGACACCTTGCCATGCGGGAAGAGGATGAAGATGTCGGTCCGCGCGCGGCCGGCAAAGGCGTCGATCGCCGCGCCGCCTGTGTCGCCCGAGGTGGCGCCGACAATGGTCGCCCGTTCGCCACGCTTCTCGAGCACATGGTCCATCAGCCGGGCAATCAGCTGCATCGCCACGTCCTTGAAGGCGAGGGTTGTGCCGTGGAAGAGTTCGAGCACGAAGGAGTTCGGCCCGGTCTGGACGAGCGGTGCGACTGCCGGATGCTTGAAGGTCGCATAGGCCTCGTCGATCATCGTCCGGAAGGTCTGTGGCTCGATTTCGCCATTGGTGAAGGGCAGCAGCACTTCGAAGGCGACATCTTCGTAAGACTTGCCACGCAGGCCCCGGATCGCCTTCTTCGACATTTGCGGCCATTCGCGCGGGACGTAAAGTCCGCCGTCACGGGCAAGGCCTGCCAGAAGCGCGTCACAAAAGCCGAGGCTCGGGGCCTCGCCGCGGGTCGAGATATATTCCACGTCGCTTATCCCTATAGTTCAGATGGTCGGAGCCGAAGCGCCGCCAAATCTATGGCGTTTCCGATAAAGAGGTTTGCCCATTTGCGCCAGTGCGGAGGGCAGGATTTCGCAAGCCCGGCAATCCTTCCTGGCCCTGCCGATGGCAGCCCGTGGTCTGGCTGTTGCGAAGCAATCGAATTTTGACTCAAATTGCCGGCTACCCAATCGATTTTTCTCTTGGTCGCTGCTATAGACCATCCGCGAGGGCGCTGAAAAGCCTCAAGTTTGACTGTTTTTCGGCTGATCTGCCGAGCATGCGGAAGGTGAAGTCTCGTGTCTGTAAACGTGTCGCGCGGCGTTGTCGCCGTTTCGCTGATGATGGTTCTCTCCGGCTGCAATGCCGGCGGTCTCGGCAGCAGCCTCGGCCTTTCTTCTTCCGATCCGGCAGGGGCAACATCCGCAGCCACGCCCGCAGTCGCCACCGACCAGCAGGCTTTCGTGCAGGGCTTCTGCCCGCAGATTTCGCTGCGTGAAGGCACCGCCTCCTACCGCTCTTATGCCCGTGGCAAGGACGGCGATGCCGAACAGGTCGTCTTCCAGGCGTCGCTCGCCGACACGACGCGTTCGTGCTCCCGCACCGAGACCACTCTCACTGTCAATGCACTGATCCAGGGTCGCCTCGTCTCCGGTCCCCAGGGCAAGGCCGGCACGATCAATCTGCCCGTCCGCATCACCGTGATCGATGGCGGCCAGGAAGTGTCCAACGAACTTGAACAATATCCCGTGACGATCGCCGACGTGAACACGCCGGCCCAGTTCGTCTACAGCCGGGCCGTCACCATACCCGGAAATGTTTCCGGCATGACGCGCGTCTATGTCGGCTTCGAACAGCCAAAGAAGAAGTAAGTTCCGGAGCCAGGATCCTCCGGCTTTAGCCTCGTCCCGTCAGTGCCACCAGATAACGCGTCGCCTTGTCGGTGCGGTTGACGAAGACGCAGTCTTCGGGCGCGCCGAGCTGCAGGCAGTCGCCGGCCGAAAGCCGGTGGCTTCGCAGTCCCTCGATGAAGTCGAGTTCCCCCTCCAGTATATGGATCTGCTGGTGCTGGAAGCCGAAGGCGGACGCCGGATAGGGGACACGCACGCCCGCCGGCAAGACCACCTCGATCAGTTCGAGCCGCCCGCCATTTGGCGGTGAAAGCGTGCGGCGCGTATAGCCTGTCTCCGGATCAACCCAGAGCGGCTGTTCGCTCCGCCTGGTCAGACGGTCGCCCTCGCGTTCCGCCATGGCAAGCAGAACCGAAAGCGGCAGTCCGAAGGCTCCGGACAACCGGCCGAGCACGGAGGCCGTCGGGCTTGCCTCGCAGCGCTCCACCTTGCTGATCATCGCCTTGGAAACACCCGACCGTGCCGAAAGCTCGGCCAGCGACCAGGACCTGGTGTCACGCTCCGCCCGGACGCGCTCCGCAATCGCCCGCGCCTGTCGTCCCTCGTCATAGGTTTCAGCCAGTCTTGTGGTCTCGGTCATTTGTGCCCTTGCCAAAACGCGCGCCTGCGTCTTCTATAGTGGACGAAAGAATACGATAGAGGACGAGGCAATGGCAAGCCGTGAGCTTGTCTTGCCGTGGCTGGGGGAACCGTAGTGACACGCGAGATCCGTTTCAACGCATTTGACATGAACTGCATCGGCCACATCCAGCAGGGCCTCTGGACCCATCCGCGCGACCGCTCGATGGACTATAACAGCCTCGCCTACTGGACCGACTATGCCAGGCGCTTGGAAGCCGGCCTTTTCGACGGTATCTTCCTCGCCGATGTCGTCGGCATTTATGACGTGTTGAGCGGCAGCCCCGCGCCGGCCCTGCGCGGTGCCGTGCAGGTGCCGGTCAACGACCCGATGATGCTGGTCCCCGCCATGGCCTCGGTCACCCGCCATCTCGGCTTTGGCGTCACCGCCAATCTTACCTATGAACAGCCCTTCCTGTTTGCCCGCCGCATGGCGACGCTCGACCACCTGACCGGCGGCCGCATGGGCTGGAACATCGTCACCGGCTATCTCGACAGCGCGGCGCGTGCCATCGGGCTGGACGGCCAGATGGCCCATGACGACCGCTACGATCTCGCCGACGAATATATGGAGGTCGTCTACAAGCTCTGGGAGGCGAGCTGGGAGGATCAGGCCGTCGTCGCCGACAGGCAGGCACAGGTCTATGCCGATGCGAGCAAGGTCCATCCCGTCCACCATCATGGACGACAATACAAGGTCGACGCCTACCACCTCTGCGAGCCCTCGCCACAGCGCACGCCGGTACTGTACCAGGCCGGCTCCTCGCCGCGCGGCCGCCAGTTTGCCGCCACCCATGCCGAATGCGTCTTCGTCAATGGCCAGAAAAAGGACGGCGTGCGCGAGATCGTCACGGATATTCGTGCCCGGGCGGAAACCCTCGGCCGGCATGGCGACGACATCAAGGTCTTCCTCGGCGCCACCATCGTCACGGGCCGCACCGAGAAGGAAGCACGCGACAAGTTCGAGGATTACAGGCGGTACGTCAGCTCCGAGGCAGCGCTGACCCATGCGGCCGCTTCCATGGGCATCGACTTCGACAAGTTCGACATGGACGAACCGGTGGAAACGGGCAAGAGCCAGGCGATCACCTCCAACATCAAGGCCATGGACCGGGCCGCAGGTCCTGCGTGGACCAAACGCAAGCTGATCGAACAGATGGTGCTCGGCAGCCGCCAGCAGCCCTTGGTCGCCTCCGCCGATCAGGTGGTCGAGTGGCTGGTGGACTGGGTCGAACAAACCGGTGTCGATGGCTTCAACCTCTCTCGCACGGTCGTGCCGGAATGTTTTGACGACATGATCGAGCTTGTCGTGCCACGCCTGCAGGAGCGTGGCCTCTACAAGACGGAATATCGCGAGGGACCGCTTCGCGAAAAGCTCTTCGGTCAGCCCCGCCTGACGGAACGCCATACCGCATCGACACATCGTCGACGGCAGCCCTGATCAGCCGTCTCGGGCTGTGCGACGCATCGGGCCGCCCGCCGCCTTGCCTTGCTCTCATCAATCCAGGAGTGCTAGCTATCGGCTGGTAACGGGACGTGGCTTGCGTGCGCAGGTTCTGCAGACTGTTCGGGCAGGGGAGTGGGAGGCATCCGCAAGGAATGGCTCCCAAGGGGAGGTCTGATTGAGAATTGCAGTCGTGAGAAACCCCATTGCGGGAGGCCGGTCTGGCCGCAAGCAATGGGCGCCGTTGCTTGCCGCCTTTCGCGCCCGGTTCCCGGACCTCGAGATCCATGAGAGCCGCTCCGGCGGCGATGCCCGCAAGCTTTCCCGCGAATTGGCCCTTGGCCCCTATGATCTCGTTCTGGTCGCCGGCGGAGATGGCACGATCAGCGACGTCGTCGATGGCGTGCTGGGATCGACCCGCCCGGACATGCCGCTTGCCTTCCTGCCGATCGGCACGGGCTGCGATTTCATCCGCAACTTCAACCTGCCGACCGATCCCATGGCCCTCGCCGAGCATATCGCAAGCGCACCTCTGCGCCGGATCGATGCCGGATTGCTCATCTCTCGCGATACAGCCGGCACGGAGCAGCGCCGCCATTTCGTCAATATCACCAGCGTCGGCATCTCCGGCGAGGTCATCGATGCCGTCAACGCGCCCGGCCGGGCGCGCATCCTGAACGGCCCGCTGCGCTTCCTCGTCCATTCGGCCCTGGCGATCCTGCGTTACCGCCCCTATGATTTCGAGGTTCTGGTCGACGGCATGCTGGTGCATCAGGGACGGCTGGCGCTGGTTGCGATCGCCAATGGCGGCTGGTTCGGCGGCGGCATGCACATCACGCCCGGGGCCGATGTCGCCGATGGCATGTTCGAGGTGGCGGTGATGCGCGAGGAGAAGGTGATCGGCCTTCTGAAATTGCTCGCCCGCCTGCACAAGGCGGGCCATGTCGGCCATCCGCTCCTCAGCTTCCACAAGGCAAGGCGGGTCGAGGTGAGGCCGCGGGATCCGTCAAGGTTCCCGGTTGATGTCGACGGAGAGGCCCCGATCCGGGGTGGCTTCGTCGCGGAAATCCTGCCCGGGGTGCTGACGGTCAGGACCTGATCGAAAACCCGGCTCGGCTCAGAACACGCCGTCCCATTCCGCCATCGCGGCAATCACGCCCGGCAGATCCTGCATGCGGGCAATCACGGTTTCCGCACCCGCATCGGTCAGCTTGTCGGCATGCGAGGGATAGGTGTGCGATGCGCCGGTAAAGCCGACGACACGCATGCCCGCCTCACGGGCGGCATGCACGCCGTGAACGGAATCCTCGACCACGAGGCACTTGCCCGGGCTCACGCCGAACTGTGCTGCGCCATGCAGGAAGATATCCGGCTTCGGCTTGACGCGATCGGCGCCAAGATCCTTGGCCGAATAGATATGCGGCGCGAAGAATTCCTTGAGCCCGACCTTGGTCAGCATCATGTCGAGGCGTTGCGAGGACGAATTGGAGCAGATGCAGCGGGGACCGGTTATGCGGGCCAGTGCATACTGTACGCCCTCGATCGCCTTCACCTCGCGGGCGAGCCGCTGGTCGAGCAACTGTTCCGACTTGTCGATCAGGCTCGCCGACAGGGGAATGTCGACTTCCTTTTCGATCGACAGCAGGATGTTCTTCCAGGTCATGCCGGCGAAGCGCTCGCCCATTTCCTCGACCGAGATCGGATAGCCCGCCTCTGTCAGAAGTTTCGATTCGACCTTGGCCGCGATGATCTCGGAATCGACGAGCACGCCGTCGCAATCGAAAAGGGTGAGGTCGAAGCCGCTCATGAAAACATCCGTCATGTGGTCCAGGGGAGGCCCGCTCCCTACACGATCACGAGGGCAAGGACAATCGCATCTCACGCATCGCGGGCCTGTTGGCGGATCGGCGAACCGAACCGGGCGCTCAAGCTTTCGCCATTGCCAGCAGAACCGCTTCGAAATCCTGAGGATAGCGCTGTAGACCGCCCGTCTTCTCCATCATGTCGGCGAGCCAGACGCCATCGGCGGCGAGCCTGACGGCGATCAGATGCGGATCGTCGTCCGTTTCGGCATGTCGCGCCATGCGGTCATCCAGCCAGGCAGACCAGAGCGAGCGCAGCGCCGGCTCCGAGACGATCGCAACAGACAGGGCGCCCCACAGGCTGCGGTCGCCCAGCAATCGGTCGGAAAAACAGGCCCGCACATAGGCCCGCGTGAAGCGCCCGCGCGCCACCGGATCATCCGCCAGCGTCCGGTCGATCTCCTGGTCCATCTTGTCGAGCAGATCCGAAAAGACGGCAGCGAGCAACGCCTGCTTGCTGTCGAAATGGTGCAGGAGCCCGCCCTTGGTGACGCCGGCCCTCGTCGCCACCGCCTGGATGGTAATCGAAGCTGCCCCGTCTTCCGCAGCGATCTGGGCCGCACAATCGAGAAGCGCCCGGCGCACCTGCTCCGGCTGCTTCTTGCGATGATAGGCGGAGGACGCGACGTCGGTCGGGGAGGGAGCGCCCGCCATCAATGCGACACCGTGCTCGACAGCGTGTTCATCACGACCACGCCCGTCACGATCAGCGCGATACCGGCAAGGGCCGCCAGATCCAGGCTCTGCTTGAGATAAAAGACGCTGATGAGTGCGGTCAAAACAATGCCGAGCCCGCCCCACATGGCATAGGCGATGCCGAGCGGCATGCCTTTCAGCGCCTGGGACAGGAGATAGAAGGAGGCGACATAGAACATCACCATGCCGGCCGTCGGCAGGAGCTTGGTGAATTGCGCGGACTTCTGCAAAAGCGTCGTGCCGATGACTTCGAGCACGATGGCTGCGGCCAGCGCGCCATAGGCGGTGAGTGTGGGGTTCATGACGCGGCTCCAGCTGTGGGTGTCCATTAAAAGATACCGTATGGTCGGTTTCTTTGCAAGGCCTGCCGGTCCGCCTCTATCGGTCAGTCGGGCAGGGGAAAGAGCATCAGAAACTGCCGCTCGCCGTCGCGTGAAAAACGAATGATCCGGCTTTCCTCCACCCGCCGTGCAAGGCCGGCGTCGAGGAAATGCGAGAGCAATGCCGCTCCCAGAGCGCCTGCGAGATGGGTGCGTCTTTCGCTCCAGTCGAGGCAGGCCCGGCACAAGGGCCTCCGTTTCGCTCGAAGGCTGCCGATATCGAGCCCTCTGTCTCGCAGCAGCCTGTCGCCTTCGGCCGTCAGCGTCAGCGCCTCGTCCTCCGCCCGGATCGCTCCACGCGCCACCAGGCTGTCCAGCATGCGCACGCCAAAATCGCCGGCCAGATGATCGTAGCAGATCCGCGCCTTGCGCAGTTCCGGCTCCTTCGGTCCCGTGCGATGCCGCAGATGGCCGCGCGTTGCCGAAAAGCTCATCAGGCTCTCGATCATTGCCCCGACATGGCTGTCGGCCAGCGCGAAATAGCGATGCCGTCCCTGCTTGCGTTGGGACAAAAGCCCACCCTCTTCGAGCTTGGAGAGATGCGAGCTCGCGGTTTGAAGCGTCACGCCTGCCGCCCCGGCGAGTTCCGTCGCCGTCAGCGCCTTGCCGCCGATCAGTGCCAGCAGCATGTTCGAGCGCGCGGGATCGCCGATCAGCGCGGCAATGCGTGAAATGTCCGGTCCTTCCGCCATGATCTTCTCCTTGCTCGCCAACATTGTGCATGTCCAGTGTAGACAATGCTTCGGTCCCGGTCGAACTGTAGAGGGTGAGAAAGCGCGTGAGAGACTTCGACCCCGATCGAAGCATCACCCGCCGGCGGTATGGCAAGACTCTCCTCGCAAGAAACGAGGATCCATCCATGATCACCTGCATCATCCGCTACCGCATCGACCCCTTCGGCCGCGACGACTTCGCCACCTATGCCCGCAACTGGGGCGAGGCGATCCCGCGCTGCGGCGCCGATCTCGTCGGCTATTTCGCCCCGCATGAGGGCTCGGCGACGACGGCCTACGGCATCTACAACATCGAAAATCTCGCGGCGTATGAGGCGTATCGCGCGCGGCTTGCCGCCGATCCGCTCGGCAAGGCCAATTACGAATTTGCGAAAAACGCCCGATTCATCCTGGCGGAGGATCGGCTCTTCCTCAAGAACGTCTCGCATCCGGCATCGTCGAAGGTGCAGCCATGATCGCCGTGATCTTCGAGGTGGTGCCCTTCATCGGCGAGCGCCACCGCTATCTCGATCTCGCGGGGGAACTGCGCGAGCATTTGCAGGCGACCGACGGTTTCCTCTCCGTCGAGCGCTTCGAGAGCCTGACGACGCGCGGCAAGCTCCTGTCGCTTTCCTTCTGGCGCGACGAGGAGGCGGTGCGTCGCTGGCGCGAAACCGAAGAACACCGCGCCGCCCAGGCCGCTGGCCGTGGCGGGGTGTTTGCCGCTTATCGCCTGCGCGTTGCCGAAGTTCTGCGCGATTACGGCCTCGACGATCGCGCCGAGGCACCGAAGGATAGCCGGGACAGGCATGGGTAAGGCTGGGCAGGGCGCGTCTCATATCGCTGGCTGCAAGCCATCGACCGACCGGCCGCAAAGCTGTCCTCCCTCGACAAGCCTCCGCCTGCTGACTATGCAGGATCCCATGCCGAAGAAGCCGGAAGATTCTCCCGAGGACACGATTGCGAGCCGCATCAGCCGAGCGCTGGCGGAGCGCATCATCCATGGCGAACTCGTGCCCGGTTCGCGCCTTGCCCAGGACCATATCGCCGAGGAATTCGGCGCAAGCCACGTGCCGGTGCGCGAGGCCTTCCGCCGGCTGGAGGCGCAGGGCCTCGTCGTCAGCATCCCCCGTCGCGGCGTGCGCGTTGCAAGCTTCGACCTGAAGCAGGTACGGGAAGTGGCGGAGATGCGCGCCGCACTCGAAGTCCTGGCGCTGCGCCACGCAGCCCCGAACCTCACGCCGGACGTGCTCATCGCTGCCGAAGAGGCCGCCACGGATGCCGACAACGCCAAGGATGTGCGCACCTGGGAAGAGGCGAACCGCCGTTTCCACCGCCTGATCATCTCGACCTGCGGCATGCCGCGACTACTGTCCGTCATCGACGACCTGCACGCTGTCTCCGCCCGCTTCCTCTTCGTCGCCTGGCGTGCCACCTGGGAAGCCCGCACGGACCACGACCACCGCGCGATCCTCGAAGCGCTGAAAGCCGGCGATGCGACCGAAGCCGCCCGCATCCTCGAGCGCCATGTGCAGTGGATCGGCCGCGCGCCCTTGCCTGTGCCAGGTCGTGCCGAGACCGAAGGCTTCGCAATCGTCGGGTAATGTCCGCTTCCCCTTGCAGGGGGAGGGCGCCCAAGGCGTGCCGTCCGTAAATTATAGATTAAAATGGAGATAGCGTGCGAGTCCGCCTGCTGCTTTGCGCGCGCGGCTTCAATTCGGCTGCTCTGTCCCGAGATTCCGCTGACGTCTTCTTGGCAATTCAATATTCCATAGATAAAATGATTCTCGCCGCTTGAAATTATCTATAAAAATGGAGATTGCCCCATGACGACCATTCTCGCACCCGCCGCCCATGGTTTTGATCCGCTCGGCATATCCGGCCGTTCGCTTCCCGTGCAGGCCGTCCTCCTCCTTTTCGGGACGGGCGTGCTCGCTCTCGCCTCGCAGATATCGGTGCCCATGGTGCCGGTGCCGATCACCCTCCAGACTTTCGCCATCACCATGATCGGCGTGCTCTACGGCTGGCGGCTGGGTGCCCTGACCGTGCTCGCCTGGCTGGGCGAAGCCATGATGGGTCTGCCGGTGCTGGCGGGTGGCGGCGGCGGTCTTGCTCCCTTCGTCGGTCCGACGGCCGGTTATCTCGCCGCTTTCCCGATCATTGCGGCTCTTGCCGGCTTGCTCGCTGAAAAGGGCTGGACGGGCGAGCGCGTGCTGACAAGTTTTGTCGCGCATCTCTCCGCCAACCTGCTTTGCCTCGTCATCGGCGGCGCCTGGCTGGCCTGGCTCATCGGTTTCGAAAAGGGAATGGCGCTCGGTGTCACCCCCTTCATCCTTGGTGCCGTGCTCAAATCCGCGCTCGCCGCCGCTCTGCTGATGGCGCTCGCCCGCCACAGCGCAAAGCCCATCGACATCTGAGATCCTGAAATCCGACTGACGCGAATATGACCGTCCGGCTCCGCGCCCACCACCTGCTCTGCATGCTGACCTATGTCGGCAAGGGCTATTCTCTGGCTTTCGTCGAGAACTACGAGGCGATCGCCGCCCGCTTGTCCGCCGGCGAGGAGATCGAGCTGGTGGCGGGGCCGGACGACATTTGCGGCCCGCTTGCGGCCGATTCCGAAGCGCATTGCCATGGGGAAGGCGTCATCGAGCGCGATCTGGCCGCGACGGAGGCGGTCGCACGCCTCATCGGCAGGTCGCTTGCCCTGGGTGCCCGGATCACTCCGACCGCAGCACTGCTCGCGCATTTGAGAAAAACCTTCGCCACCGGCGAGATCCGCACAGCCTGTTCCGGCTGCGAATGGTCTGGCCTTTGCGATTCCGTGGCCGATGGCGGCTATCTGGGTGTCCGCGTCGCGCCTTGAGGCCGGCCGCATTCCCATCGCCCCGCTCGCAGGAACAAGGCCCCGCGGAGCGGCTGACACCGGGCGTCTCCGCACAGATGACAGGTCCCGCTACCTCTGGCAGACTACGCGCCGGAGGCCCCGCCATGATCACTCTCGATACACTTCGTCAGGTCATCCTCGCTCTGCCGACAACGGAAGAGACAACCTCCTGGAACGCCGTGTCCTTCAAGGTCAACGGCAAGGCCATGCTGTTCTGGAACCCGACGCATGACTGTCCGGTCTTCAAGGTCCCCTTCGAGGAGCGCGACCACCTGATCGAGATGGACCCGGACACGTTCTTCACCACGGATCACCACCGACCCTATCCGATGGTGCTGGCCCGCCCGGATCGGGTCGATATCGAATGGGCCCGCGAAAACCTCATCCGAGTCTGGCGGGCGCAGGCCAAGAAGGCGGTGGTGAGGGCCTGGGATGAGGAGCGATGAGTGCTCGTGCTCTCGGGCGGGAGGGGGCGCATGACGGCGCCGGATTAGGGGGCGATGGAAGCATTATTTCTTACGGCAATAGATTAAGTTGCTCGATGGTGCTGTATGCAGGTTTTTTCCAATTGGGTGAAGCTGTGACGAT
This sequence comes from Peteryoungia algae, assembly GCF_030369675.1. Taxonomy (NCBI): domain Bacteria; kingdom Pseudomonadati; phylum Pseudomonadota; class Alphaproteobacteria; order Hyphomicrobiales; family Rhizobiaceae; genus Peteryoungia; species Peteryoungia algae. The sequence goes on from NZ_CP128477.1 coordinate 4,368,544, forward strand.
CTTGCGTGTTATCGTCGAGGAAGGAATTTCCCAAAAAGACTTTAGATCCTTAGTCATAATAATCGCCATTCGGTCGTTCTGGATCATAAGATATCCGTTTATTTCTCCTTGTCCGTTCATGTTTGTACTATCGATTTGCAGGGTTACTTCTATTCCGCCTCCGTATCTAATTATCCGCAAGAAGGATCCATAAGTGCTGTCCGCAAACAAGGATGCCGCCATTATAATCACAAGCGGAAAGGACAGCGCTGTTTGCATTCCAATCAGAGAATATTCCCTGGCGTTGAAGTAAAATCCTGTTAGTGCAACAGATAGGGATGTGGCAATTAAATAAACAAAAATATGCGCATCAATTTAATCTATAAAAATATTAATTTCCATAGAATTAAGTCCGAAGTGTTCGACTAAAATGTATGCTGTGGGTATTGCCGATATCGCTGCACCGACTAAGATTTTCGATCCATAGAAGTTTTTACGAAATTGGGTTGTCTCCTGACTTTCAATCTTCAGTTTTTGTGAGATGCGATCAAGAAGTGAAATTTGTTGAAGTGCAGTCATGGTTGCAGCTAGCAGTGCCATCGCAATAAAGAAGCTGGAGAATGAAGCGATTGCTATCGCGAACTGGATGTAAGGAACGCCTTCCACGGGAACCCGAAAGCCGTTTCTGATCGCGTAGTATGCGGTCGCGTATGGTGCTAACGCACCCAGAATAAATGAAACGACTACTGATTTAGCGGCTACGACAATTGCCCACTTAGTCGAGGTCTTTAAGCTTCTGATCGCCAGTTTTAAATCGATGTAGAGCGCAGTGGCGAGGCTGCGCGTTCTAGCTGGTCTCGCAGCGTTGTTGCGATAAAAGCTACGTTTTAAACTCATGAGTTGGCCTCTGATTCTTGTATTAGTTGTATACCTCAATCTTGCATATGCGCATCAATCTACTCCGTTACAGACTTGGCAAGTAGGCTAACACTCCTCCCCATCCCACCCCCCGCACAAATTCTCACGCCCTCTTCACCCTTCGGTAACCAAGTTCGGTAACCATAAGCCTCACATCCCGTGCTGCGTCAGCGTAAGAGTGAGTAACCGATGGCTTCTGTATTTCCGATTGCCGAACTCCGCCGTTCGTCCGACCCACTGGCCTGGGTCAACAGCATCATCAAGGGCGATTGCGTTTCTGCCCTCGAAGCCCTTCCCGACAAATCCGTCGACGTCATTTTCGCCGATCCGCCGTATAACCTGCAGCTCGGCGGCGCCCTGCATCGTCCTGACCAGTCGGTCGTCGATGCCTGCGACGACGAATGGGACCAGTTCGCCTCGTTCGAAGCCTATGACGCTTTCACCCGCGCCTGGTTGCTTGCCTGCCGTCGCGTGTTGAAGCCGACGGGCACGATCTGGGTCATCGGCAGCTACCACAACATCTTCCGCGTCGGCGCCACGCTCCAGGATCTCAATTTCTGGATCCTCAACGACATCGTCTGGCGCAAGACCAACCCCATGCCGAATTTCAAGGGTCGTCGCTTCCAGAACGCCCATGAAACCATGATCTGGGCCTCGCCCGATCCGAAGGCCAAGGGCTACACCTTCAACTACGATGCGATGAAGGCGTCGAACGACGACGTCCAGATGCGCTCCGACTGGCTCTTCCCGATCTGCTCCGGTGGCGAGCGGCTGAAGGGTGACGACGGCAAGAAGGTTCATCCGACCCAGAAGCCGGAGGCGCTTCTCGCCCGCATCCTGATGGCCTCGTCGAAACCCGGCGACATCGTGCTTGATCCCTTCTTCGGCTCCGGCACGACGGGGGCCGTTGCCAAGCGTCTGGGTCGTCATTTCGTCGGCATCGAGCGCGAGCAGGATTACATCGATGCAGCTTCGGCCCGCATCGCTGCCGTCGAGCCTTTGGGCAAGGTCGAACTGACGGTCATGACCGGCAAGAAGGCCGAACCGCGCGTCGCCTTCAACGTGCTGCTGGAAGCAGGCCTCGTGAAGCCCGGCCAGGTTTTGACCGACATCAAGCGCCGCCACTCCGCCATCATCCGCGCCGACGGCACGCTGACGGCAAACGGCGACGCCGGCTCCATCCACCGCGTCGGCGCCAAGGTGCAGGGGCTCGATGCCTGCAACGGCTGGACCTTCTGGCATGTCGAGGAAAAGGGCGCCCTGAAGCCGATCGACGACCTGCGCTCGGTCATCCGCAGCCGCATGGGCGGTCTCGAGTAAAGGAAGGCCGGGGCGTTTGCCTGCGCCGGCCTGCTCTCAATCATTAATGTTAGAACAACATCATGCAGTTGTGATCAGCTTCGAGCAAGTCGAAGCGCCTAATTCAGCTGCATTCGATCTCTAGGGATCGATCTGGCGCGGGCAGGGGTCCGCCAACTCCACCCGCGCCAGTGCCTTTTCAGGCCATCACACCCAGGGTCCCCAGATCCGCCTTCAGCTTTTCCGCCCCGGTGAAATGCACCGCCTGCCATCCGGCAGCACGCGCCCCTTCGACATTGGGCAGGCTGTCGTCGATGAAGAGGGAATGCGCCGGTGACAGGCCGAAATCCCCCGCATGCCGCTCGTAGATCGCCACATCAGGCTTGATCAGACCAACCTCGCCCGAGACCGTGACACCGCGCGGCAGGTTCAGGAAGGGATACATTTTGCGCGCTTCGGAAAAGGTGTCGGCGGCGAAATTGGTCAGCATGGTGACGTCGCGGCCGGCATCGATCAGCGAGGTCATGATGGCGACGCTGTCCTCATAGGCATGCGGCACCATCTCGGCCCAGTGTTTGCGGAAGGCGCGGATATGCGCTTCCTTCTCCGGAAACTCTGCGATCAGCAAAGCCTCCGCGTCCTGCCAGCTGCGGCCGCGATCCTGTTCGATATTCCAGTCATGGGTGCAGACCCGTGCAAAGAAATCCGCCCGCTCTTGCCGGTCGGGGATGATCCGCGAAAACGGCAGATCGGGATCATAGTGGATCAGCACTTTGCCGATGTCGAAGACGATATGGCGGATTTCGGTCATGGTTTAACCCTTGGCTGTTGAAAAGGCGGTTGGGATAGCCGCCGCAATTGCCTTCTTCATGACAGTCGGCAGCGCTTGACCATCAAGTTCGGTGACAGGCACCCAGAAACCGTGATTTCCGGGTGGCTCGTCGATCGGCCCGACACGGAAGATCGAGAGCCTGAGCTCGAAATGGGTGAAGACATGGGATATTGCCCCTGCCGTCTGCCAGTCGGCCGGGAAGGGGGCCGAATCCAGGCCCGTCTCGCCGTCCTGCCGGGAGCTCCAGTCCGTCGTCGGCACTTCCGTCATGCCGCCGAGTAGCCCGCTCTCCACCCGCTTGCGCAGGAGAAGCCGGCCCGCGCGATCGACCGCGATGAAGGCCGCCCCCAGCCGCACCGGCTTTGCCTTCTTGGGGGCCTTCACCGGAAAGCGCTGCGGCTCGTCCGTCGCCAGCGCCACACAGGTCTCATTGAACGGACAGAGCGCACAGGCCGGACGCTTCGGCGTGCAGATCGTCGCCCCCAGATCCATCATCGCCTGGGCGAAATCGCCTGGCCGATCGGTCGGTGTCAGCTCGGCCACCTTTGCCTTCATCTGCGGCTTCGACCCCGGAAGCGGTGCCTCGATCGCAAAGAGCCGCGAGATCACCCGTTCGACATTGCCGTCCATCACGGCCGAGGGCCGGTTGAAGGCGATCGCGGCGACTGCGGCGGATGTATAGTCTCCGATTCCGGGCAGTGCCCTCAGGCCTTCTTCCGTATCGGGAAAGACACCGCCATGCGCGAAGGCGACGGCCTCCGCGCATTTCTTCAGGTTCCGCGCCCGTGCATAATATCCGAGCCCCGCCCAGGCAGCCATGACATCCTCGCTGGGCGCTTCCGCCAGATCCTTCACGGTTGGCCAGCGGCCCACGAATTTGGCGAAATACGCCTTCACCGCTGCAACCGTTGTCTGCTGCAGCATCACCTCGGACATCCAGATAAAATAGGGATCGGGTCTCGCGCCACGCTTCGCTGCGGCCGGCGAGATCCGCCAGGGCAGTTCCCTGTGATGCCGGTCATACCAGGCGAGCAGTGTAGCGGATTGGGGGACTGTCATGGCCTTGTGGCTCTGAGAGTTTGCGGTTACCAGTCGTGCCAGCTGACGGGGACACGGGATATGCATGTACTGAAACGCTCCATGAATGAAAACAATCTGGTGGCGATATACCTGGTTTTTGGACTCGCAGCTCTGGGCGGATCCGTTGTCACGATCCTTCTGGCCGTTTCCGCTGTCTGGGCTACGCTCTATCTTGCCATGGGCAGGATTGCATGGGTCAGCCGGAGCGGTATCAGCGTGTTTAGCCTGGCAATCCTTGTCTATGTCTTCGTAAATATCGTCTTTTTCGGCCTGAATTTTGGCCAGAGTTTCACGTCGCCGCTCCTGGAGATCAAGAAGCTCGTGCCACTGGCCCTTTTTGTCGGCGCAATCCCGGCCATGGCGCGATTGTCGCTCACGCCAGCGGAGGTCCTGTTGCGGAATGTGCCACGGGCTGCGGCGATGGGTGCGCTCGTTGTCCTCCCTCTTGCCGTATATCAGGCCGTCATTCTCGGGCAGCGCGCCGAAGGCGGAAGTGGCAATGCGATCCCCTTCGCGCTGACCTGCGCCTTCCTCAGCGTTGCGTCCCTGATCACATTGCTCGACAAGGACCGGCGCTTCCACATACTCGGAATCTGCGGCTTTTTCAGCGGCTACCTGTGTATTTTTCTCTCCCAGACCAAGGGGCTGATGCCCGTTCCCCTCATCGGAGTGGCCCTCGTTGTCGCAGGGCAATTCCGAAACAGACTGCGGATCGGACAGGTGTTGGCCGCCACGCTGCTGCTATGCGCCTTCGTCGTGGTGAGCGTCTATGCATCCGGCAGCCATCATCGTCTGAAGGAGATTGGCGACCTTGTAACGGGCTCCTCCAACACTGAGCTCAGCGCTTCAACTTCAATTCGCCTCGATCTGTGGGAAAAGGCATTGGACGCCATTGCCGAGGAGCCGCTCACCGGCCACGGAATTCAGAACCGGCGCGCATTGATAGGGGAGTTCGGCTACGGATATTCCCACCTGCACAACGGATATCTCACAGCGCTGGTCGACAATGGTGTGCTAGGGATTGCGGCCCTTGGCCTTCTCTTGTTTGCGCCGCTTTACATCGCTCTGACGGCGGAGAAGAATACGCTCTATGCTCCGCGCTTGATGCTGGCCGTCGCTTTGGTGCTCACCTACTCTTTCGGTGGGTTGACCAACATCATCTTTGGCCATGATATTTATGACGCCCTTTTCCTCTGGGGCGGGATGGTGATTGCCGTATCGGCCACGCCGAAAGCGAGTGACGATGTCGAAGGATCAGCCTAACCGCTATGGTGCCAACCAGATCGCCGAGATCGCCAACGGGATCGTCGATCCCGTTCTGGCGCGGCGCGCCGGCATCAATACGGCTCTCCTCGGCTCCTGGGAGGATATTGTCGGCGAGAATTTCGCCGATTGCACGCGGCCGGAAAAGATCGCCTGGCCGCGCCGCTCCGATCTGCCGGAGGATGGTGGCCACCGCCCGGGTGTGCTTACCATTGCCTGCGAAGGTGCCCGGGCGCTTTTCCTGTCCCACGCCCAGGGCGAACTGATCGCCCGCATCAACGGGTTTTTCGGCTATCCCGCGATCGGTCAGGTTCGCATCGTTCAGAAACCCGTCTCGGTCGCGAGCGTCAGACCCCGGATCCGAAAGCTCGAAGGCGAGAAGGCCCGGCGACTGGAAGCCATGATGGAGGGGATCGAGGACGGAAACCTCCGCCGCGCCGTGGAACGGCTGGGCACCGCTGTTCTGCAGGCAAAACGCAAATAGGGTTTCCGATCCCGCGCCGGCGAGGTTTCGCCAGGCCCCTTCACTTTGCAAGCCAGATTGGCCAGGCGTTGAATGCGTGACGGGACTATTTTCTGCTCGCCGTGAACACGCCGTCCCAGCCTTCCGATGCAGTCTCGGGCAGGACCGCAAGGCGCTCGGCGTAGAGCGCATGCGTGCCGGACAGGGCATTCGTCGGCAATGCCCGCAGTACCTCCAGCCTCTCTCGTGCGACGCACAGTTCGCCCGCCTGCCATGCGGCGATGAAATCATCGTGCCGTCGAACCAGGTCGTGGACCTGTCCGAAGACTTCGCCCGCCACCCCGATCAGCGCAAACAACGTCACCGGTGCCCGCCGTCCGACGACGCGCACCCGGTCAACCTCGGCAAACAGAAAGCCTGTCGTTCGTGTCCGAACCGCATCCGTCACCAGGATCGGGACATCGTAATGCTTGCTCATGCCCTCGACGCGCGAGGCGAGATTGACGCTGTCGCCGAGGCAGGAATAGCTGAAACGCTGATCCGAACCGAGGTTCCCCACACAGGCCATGCCCGTGTTGAGGCCGATGCCGATCTTCAGCGCAATGCCGCTCTCGCGGTTGAGGCGCTCCAGCGAAGAGACCATGTCGAGCGCAGCAAGGCAGGCCTTCTGCGGGTGGTCCGCAATGTCCAGCGGCGCGTTCCAGAAGGCCATGACCGCATCGCCGATATATTTGTCGATCGTCGCCTCGCGCTTCAGGAGCACGTCGGTCATCGGCGTCAGGAAATTGTTGAGGAGCCCCGTGAGCTCGGTCGGCGTCAGCCTCTCCGAAAGCGTGGTGAAACCGCGGATGTCGGAGAAGAGGATGGTCAGCTCCCGGTCCTGACCGCCGAGCGTCAGGCCCTCCGGGTTTTCCGAGAGCCGCTCGACCAGTGTCGGCGAGAGGTAACGCCCGAAGCTCTCACGCACGAAACGCTTTTCGCGGTGGGTGAGCATCAGCAGCAGCGGCAGGGCTGTCAGCAGCACCGCGCCGAGTGCTGCCATCGGCAACAAGGGATCAAAGAGCGTCAACGCTCTCGCAAACGCGAGCCATGAGCCGCCGGCAACGAGCACAATCAGCAGGAGGCCGGTCAGGACCGAAAGGGCAGGGGTTGCGGTTGCGAAAGCAAGAAGCAGCAGAAGGCCGGCTGCGACCGCCGCTGCCCGTTCCGCGCCGATCATCCAGTCCGGCCTTTGCAGAAAGACGCCGCTCGCGATCTGGTCGATGATCTCCGCATGCACCTTCACGCCGGCCATCGCCCGGTCGACCGGCGTCGCCACGATGTCGCGCAGTCCCGTCGCACTCGTGCCCACCAGCAGGATGCGTCCCTGAACCTGCCCCATGATCTTCGCGGCCTTGGCCGGATCGAAGAGATCGGCCGCCGAAATGATCGGCATGTTCGGTAGCCCGGAATAGTAGATCCAGATCTCGCCATCGGCAGACAGCGGTACATCAAGCGCCCCGACCCGGAGATCCGTGATTGCCGCGCCTTCTTCGCTACCCGCCGAGCGCAGGACGAAGGAGCCCGACTTTTGCGCGATCCGGAGTGTCTCGATCGACAGCGCCGGATACAGTTTGTCGCCGCTCTTCGAAACGAGCGGGAAAGTGCGGATGATGTTGTCGGCGGCAGGTGGAAAGGAGAAATATCCCATTGCCGTCGCGCGCTCGGTCAGTTCGGGCAGGTTGGAGAGAGCGCCCGAAAAGGAAGGAAGGCGCGCCCGTGGATCGGCGCCCAGGACGGAAAAACCTGCCTTGGGAGCTGGCGCCGGCGCCCCTGTCTCGTTGCTGAGCGCGATCCCGAGGGCCACAGCATTCGAGCCCACCGCCGCCGCCAGAAGGGCGTCCGGGTCCGGCAGGTCAGAATCGATCTCCACCGTAATACCCTGTTGCCGCATCTCCTCGACGAGCTGTGCCGGCGCCGTTCTGTCCGGTTCTGAAAACACGATGTCGAAGCCGATAGCGGCCGCTCCGAAGCGGCTTGCCCGCGTCACCATCTCCGCCACGGTCCGGCGCGACCACGGCCATTGACCGAGCTGGCGGATCGAGGCTTCGTCGATGTCGATGACCGCCACCGGCGGATCGGTCGCCGCACGTGGCTTTGCCGCCTGGTAGGCATCGAAGACCAGTGCCGTGAGGCGGAAGGCCTGTGGGGCGAGGGCCGCATGGGCAGTGATCACGGCAACCAGCGCTGCCGCACCAATGAGGCTTATGCCCAGTTTGCGCCGCTGCGACGAGGACAGACGGCGGAGTGGCGTGCGGGGCTCGCTCATGGCCCGCACTTACTTGCTGCCGGCAAAGATGCCGGTCGACGACCAGTTGCCATCTGTCGTCGTGAAATTACCCATGATGCCCTTGACCGGATCCGTCCCGTCGGATGCGAAGGCGCCGGTGACGCTTGTCGCAATACCGCTGCTCGAACTGCCGCTGAAGGTGGCCGCCCCATTGTCGAAGCTGACATCGGCGCTGAAGGTCTTGCTGTCATAGCCAGAGACCGCAACGGTGCCGGTGCGTGAACCGAAGTCCATCGTCGAGGTCATCGCCCCGGTCGCGATGTATTGCGCACTGCCATTCACGACCGTCCCCACCGCATTGCCGTTATAGGTGGCGGTTCCCAAGGCGGGGATCGCGCTGTTTTCAGGCTGCTTGCCGATGATCCAGTTTCCGAGATGGACGGTGTGGTTGATTTCGCCATGGACATTGCGGCCCCACCAGCCCCAGGTCATGAATTCGCAGGCATTGCAGATCACGGAGCTGTCGCCACTGTCGAAGATCGTCGCCGGCACGACGGCCGACGAGACCATGTAGGAGCCGTCTTTGGCGCTGCTGCCGGCAATCAGCTGATCGGAGAGATAGCTTCTGTCGCCGTCGTCATCAAACTCGGCAAAGTTGTCGTCGCTGCCAGTGCTGATACGGCCCTCGAAAGTGCCCTTTTCAGCGTCGAAGGTGAGTTTGGTACTGCCGCGCGCGACCGTGCTGCTTCCCCCGACCGTTACGACACCCGACGAAAAACCTGTGATGGTCTGTTCGTCGAAAGTTCGGCGCGCGCCGGTCGTTGCCGCATCGTCGCGGCTCGCCACATGAACCTGCTCATATCCCTTGAATTCGGGTGTTGCGAAATCGCTTCCCGTCTCACCGATCGTACCGGCGGCGAGGACCAGATATTCGCCGTCGGCGCCGAGGAAATGGTCCTTGCCCGCCGTCGAGCCGATGCTTGCGGCCTTGCCCTGTCCATTGGTCGCGCCGCCGATTGCATCAGTCCGGCTCGATCCGGCCGTCGAGGCGACGAGCCCGTAACCACCGCCCGACAAAGCGTCGAAACTGCCGCTCAGGATGTTGATGGCGCTCGTCTGCCCGGCACCGGAGCCATTGATGACGAGGGAAGCCTGCAGCGCGCGACCCGCGGCATCGCCGCTCGCATCGCTCACACCGCCCACAAGCAGATCGCTGGCCACGGCTTCACCGCTGTCGATGAAGCTGCCGGTGAAGGGAATGGTCTGGCCGTCCCCGTTCATCAGTGCGGCGAGAAGGTCCGGCTCCAGCCCATAGGAGAGGATTTCCTCTGTCGAGAGCGTCTTGCGCGCATCTGCCGGCGTGCCCCCGACCACGTAGACGGCATGCGGTTCGGCGCTCCCGGCGCTCAGCATGTAGGTGAAGAAACCGCTGCTCCCGGTATAGGCCGTCCCGCTGGCCACCGTGCCGTTGACCGCCCCGGTCACGGACTGCTTCGTCAGCACACTGGCCGATGGGAGTGCGGGCAAAGTGACGTCGTTGCCCGCGCGGTCGGTGCCAGTCAGCGTGCCGCCCGCACTACGGCTCAGTGTGCCGCGCAATTGCTCCAGCCTGACGGCGCTCGAGCCGGGCCCTCCGTCACCACCGTCTGTTTCCACCGGCGAGAGAACCGAAACGGCGAGTCCGCCACCATCAGGCACCTGCGGCCGCGGACCCACATCCCGCTGCGAATCACCCGACATGTTCCCGACCGGCGTCGTCACAACCGGCCGCGGCTGCGGCACGGGGATCGTATTCTCCGAGGGCAAATGCGCCGAATTGCTTCGGGCGACAGTGCTGGTGGCGACTGTCTGGTTCGTCGGTCTGTTGTTCGCACCCCCGCTTTGCCCGGGGCGCCCGGCGAGGGCCTGCTGGAACCCGCTCACCCATTGCGGTGGCGTACGCTGGATGCGCGGCTGGCCGTCGCCGGCGATGATCGAGAAGCCCTGTTTGAACAGGCGCTGCGGTGCGCCTTGGCCGCTAAGCCGTACTTCCTTGCCATAAACCAGCGTCATATGCGGCGGTAGCGGCTCGCCATCGCTCATCTGCCCGTTGAGATTGATGTCGACCACCGCACCACGAATGCCGGCCGTGCCGATCGGCGTGTCGATCTTCACATTGCCGCTGGCCTTAGAGGCCCTGCCGCCAATGAAACGCAGCGCTCCCTTGGTCATGGTGGCGGCAAGCGAGGCCGTATTCTTCTCCGGATCGTAGACGAAACTGTCGATCACGACGGAGGAATTCGGCCCGATCGTGAAGGAAGTCCCGTCGGCGAGCAGGATCTGCACCAGGCCTTCGCTGCCGGTCTCGATCCGGTGATGGCGGATGACGGGATCGCCGAGCGAAATCAGCCTTGGCTTGCCCGTGCCATCGAAGGCGGTCACCTTCGGGTTGACGGCTGCGGTCACGCCCGCAACGTCAGCTTCTGCCCGCGCTTGAGACGTCGCAAGCACAAGCAGCGCAGCGGAGGCCAGGAGCAGGACATGATGCTTTTTCGTTTTCATCGTGATGCTCCTAGAAGACGGCCTGGATGCCGATCGACAGCGATACGGTGTCGAAGGCCTTGATGTCGTAGTTGGACCAGACCTTGCGGTAGCCACCCTCTGTCACCAGGGCCACGCGCTCGTTGAACGGCGTGATCTGGCGAAGGTTGAGGCTGAATTCGGTGTCGCGCTGGCGCTCGGCGACATTGATCATGCTGTCGGGATCGTCATGTACGCGACCCGCCACTGCCGCCTCCAGCCCGATGATCCAGGCCGGTCCAGCGCCGATCAGCGCCGCATGACGATAGGCCGCGGAGAGCGCGCCACCAACCTCGTTGAAGGCGAGATAACCCGTGTCGGCATCGCGCCGTGTCGCGGACACCCGGCCGGTGAGGCTGAAATCTTCGGCAAGGTTGTGCGACCAGGAGGCTTGCGCGTCGAAACGGTTGCCGGTCTGCAGGTCGGCGGTCTGGCGCGTCGTGGTGTTGGAATAGGTCTCATGGCGAAATTGCAGGCTCGCTGAGAGACTGTCGAGCGGTGTTGCCTGCCAGTCGAAATTGGTCGAGATCCCGGCAGACGCCAGATAGCGTTCCCCCTCGATCAGCACGCCGCTGGTCAACACCATCAGCGAGACCGACCGGTCGTCCAGCCCGAATCGGCCGAGGTCGAAGACCGGGCCGGCATAGGCCTCCATGGCCGCTGTGTTCAGCGTGTCACGGTTGCGATACCCCGCCGCATAGCCGGAAATCCCGGCTTCCAGCGATAGCCCCTGGATCTCGGTGTCGTGGCGATAGCGAAGTGTGCCGTTGACGAAGCCATTGAAGTCCTCGGCTGCCACGCTCAGATCATCGAGCGTATAGGAGAGACTGTTCAATGTGACGGTGGAATCGGAGGGACCCGCATTGGCATTGCTCTGGTAGCGCAACCCGGTTCTGATCATGCCCGAAAGCTGCGATCGCGCGCCCTTCTGCTCGATCGCCGCCAGATACTGGTCGACCTTAGTCGAAACCTCCGGCGGGACCTCGCCGGCAGCCTTGGCGCCCTCGAAATACTGCCGAGCCGTTTCATAGGCGCCGAGCCGATAGTAGAGCACGCCGAGTTCGAGCTGCAGCCGGGGCAGACCGGGCGCATAGATCAGCATGCGCTCCAGCGTCGATATCGCGCCTTCCAGGTCACCCGCCTGCGACGACAGGGCGGCGTATTCAAAGGCCGTGTCGAGCTCGTCTGGGGCGGCCATCATCCGCTCGAAGAGAACCTTGCGCTGGGCTTGGATCCCCGCCAGCGAGGCATTGCCCGTTTGCGGCGCGACATTCTGCGATTGCTGGGCGATGGCCGGGAGTGCCGGCATGGCCAGACAAAGCGCGGCAACAGCCATGCCCGACGTGTGTGCGGCGAGGAAAAATCCGCCCCGGCTCTTCGGCAATACCATCTGAAAACAAACTCGAATTGTGAACGGTCGAAAATTTTTAATGCAAGGCAAACTGTTGTTCGAAGGAAAGGGATGCGTTCGATCCGGCCAAGCCTGGTGGCAATCCTGGCGTCGCCCGGTCGAGGCTCGAATTGTTATCCGCCCGGATGTGCTCTGGCAATGCGATGCGCGGATGCCCTCCCCAACGGCGTTCCGAAGACCAGATCGGGCCGCCGATCCGGTCGTGGCTCAACGCCAATCCCCGTGCCTGCGTGGCAAATGGCGGCAAAAGGTCACGGAACTTTGATTTTTCGCGGGGGACCCTGCCTTGTTTGCCGCCTTTTGCCGTTATAACGGTGGACCCATCCAAGACACTTGCAAGCAGGTAACTGACCCATGTCGACTTCCGAACTCTCGATCACCAAGCGCCGTTTGCTCGGCGGCATTGCCATCGCCGCCGTCGGCTTTGCGCTCACCGCCTGCAGCGACGCAGAAGACAAGGCCGCCAGCGCTGAAGCCAAACCGGCTGTCAGCAACGAGACCACGGCCTCGACCACGTCCGCCGAGATCCCGACCGCCGATCGCGATGTCGATATGGAAGAGGCCCTGAAGCCGGGCCCGCTCAAGGAAATGGCACTTGGCGATCCGAATGCGCCGGTCAAGGTGATCGAATACATGTCGATGACCTGCCCGCATTGCGCAAACTTCCACGAAAAGACCTTCGAGGCGATCAAGACCAAGTATGTCGACACCGGCAAGGTCTATTTCGTGCTGCGCGAATTCCCTTTCCCGCAGGACACCGCTTCGCTCGCCGCCTTCATGCTCGCCCGTTGCACCACGGAAGACAAATACTTCCCCTTCGTCTCCATGCTGCTCAAGCAGCAGCGCACCTGGGCCGCTCCTGGTGACGGCGACGTCCGTGGCGCCATGCTGCAGCTCTCAAAGCTCGGTGGTTTTACACAGGAGACCTTCGACGCCTGCTTGACGAACGCACAGCTTGCCGGTGATGTGTCGAAAGTCCGCGATCGCGGTGCTGAGGAATTCGGTGTTCAGTCGACTCCGACCTTCCTGATCAATGGCAAGGCCTATTCGGGGGACATGTCGGTTGACTCCATGTCGGCCCTCATCGACAGCCTGCTCTGATCGACGCTCCGTTCTGACGACGGGCGCCGGGAAAATCCGTGCGCCCGTTTTTCATGCCGTCCTGCCTGGGATGATGCCATGAAATTCAACCGCCTTCGCGTTGTCGGCTTCAAGTCCTTCGTCGAACCCTCCGAATTCGTCATCGAACGCGGCCTGACCGGCATTGTCGGGCCGAATGGCTGCGGCAAGTCGAATCTCGTCGAGGCACTCCGTTGGGTCATGGGCGAGAATTCCTACAAGAACATGCGTGCGTCCGGGATGGACGATGTCATCTTCTCCGGCTCCGGCAATCGCCCCGCCCGCAACTCGGCCGAGGTCGGCCTTTATCTCGACAATTCCGACCGCACCGCTCCTGCTGCCTTCAACGATGCCGACGAGATCCAGGTGACCCGCCGCATCGAGCGCGGCAATGGTTCGGTCTATCGCATCAACGGCAAGGAAGCCCGCGCCAAGGATGTGCAGCTGCTGTTTGCCGATGCATCGACCGGTGCCCGCTCGCCCTCCATGGTCGGCCAGGGTCGCATCGGCGAACTGATCCAGGCCAAGCCTCAGGCGCGTCGGCAATTGCTCGAAGAGGCCGCCGGCATTTCCGGCCTGCATTCCCGCCGTCACGAGGCCGAACTCAGGCTGCGCGCCGCCGAAACCAATCTCGAGCGGCTGGAAGACATCACCGCCCAGCTCGAAAGCCAGATCGAAAGCCTCAAGCGTCAGGCCCGCCAGGCCAACCGCTTCAAGCAACTGTCGGCCGATATCCGCGCCCATGACGCCATGCTGCTGCACATCCGCTGGGCAGAGGCGAAGAGGGCCGAGGGCGAGGCGGAAAGCGCGCTGAACCAGGCCATGTCTCTGGTTGCCGAGAAGGCGAACCACCAGATGGAGGCTGCCAAGCTCCAGGCGGTCGCGAGCCTGAAGATGCCGGAATTGCGAGAGGAGGAGGCGAAGTGTGCGGCAGCGTTGCAGCGACTGCAAATCGCCCGTTCGCAGCTTGATGAGGAAGCAAGCCGAATCCTGCGCCGCCGCGACGAACTCACCCGCCGTCTCGCCCAGCTCGACGAGGACATCCGCCGCGAGGAGCGCCTCGTCTCCGAAAACGCCGAGGTCATCAATCGCCTGGCCGAGGAGGAGGCCGAGCTCGAGGATATCCTCGCCGATGCCGGGCGATTTGCCGAAGAGGCGAAGGACGCCTTTGAGGCCGCTGCCGCGACGCTTGCCGACAGCGAGCGCGATTTCACCCGTCTCACCGCCGAGCGTGCCGAAGCCGCTGCCGGCCGCAATCAGCTGGAACGCGCCATCCGCGATCTGACCGAGCGTCGTGCAAGGCTCGAGCGTCAGGTGTCGGAGGCCTCCCGCGAGCTTTCTGAGATTTCCGACCGCATTGCGGCTCTGCCCGATCCGGACGAAAAGCGCGAAATGGTCGAGATCGCCGAACAGGCTGTCGCCGACGCCGAGAGCGCAGCCATGGAGGCGGAAGCCGCGCTGACCGAGGCCCGCCGTACCGAAGGTCATCTGCGCCAGCCGCTGGAAGCCGCCCGCGCCCGCGTCAACGGGCTGGAGACGGAAGCCCGCACCATCGCCCGGATCCTGGCGAGCACGACCACGGGCGATTTCCCGGCTGTCGCCGACGAACTCTCTGTCGATCGCGGATATGAAACCGCTCTCGGCGCCGCCCTCGGTGACGATCTCGACAGCGCGCTCGATCCCACGGCCCCCGCCCATTGGCACGGCAATGGCGACGGGGCAGGGGATCCGGCCCTGCCGTCGGGTGCCAAGCCCCTGATCACGCATGTCCGGGCACCGGCAGCACTGACCCGGGCCCTTCGCCAGATCGGCGTCGTCGAGGAAGCCGACGCGCTCGCCCTGATGCCTGAACTCGCCCCCGGCCAGCGGCTTGTGACCCGCGACGGCGCCGTCTATCGCTGGGACGGCCATGTCACCGGGGCCGATGCACCAAGCGCCGCCGCCCTGCGTCTCGCCCAGAAGAACCGGCTTGCCGAGATCGAGATCGAGACCGAGGAAGCCCGCGATCAGATGGTCGAGGCCGAAGACCGTCTGGCCGAGGCCGCCGATGCCATTCGCGATGAAGAGGCTCGCCTCACCGATGCCCGTGACCGCAGCCGCCTGACGGTCCGGAGCCTCGCCGAAGCCCGCGACGCCCTTGCCCAGGCCGAACGCGCCTCGGGAGATCTCATCCGCCGCCGCGAGGTCATCGAGGAGGCCGTCAACGGATTGAAGGCCCAGATCGAGGAGATCGTCGAGCAGGAGGAAACCGCCCGCATCGAGATGGAGGAAACGCCAGACCTTTCCGCCCTCGACACTCGCCTCCGCGACGCCGAAGCTGTCGTCGCCCGCGACCGTGGCCTGCTCGCCGAAGCCCGCGCTCGTTTCGAGGGAATTGCCCGCGAAGACGAGATGCGCCGCCGCCGCATCCTCTCCATCCGCCAGGAAAAGCAGAACTGGCAGAACCGGGCAAAATCGGCCGAGGAGCATATCGCGACGCTGCGCGAGCGCGAGGCCGAAGCCCGCGAGGAAATCACCGATCTTGAAATGGCGCCCGACGAATTCGAGGATAAACGCCGCAACCTGATGACTGCCCTCGACAAGGCAGAGAAGGACCGCCGCGACGCCGCCGATCGCCTCATCGAGGCCGAAACCCGCCAGCGCGAGGCCGACCAGAGGGCGGCGTCAGCCCTGGCCGAACTCGCCGAATCCAGAGAAAAGCGCGGACGCGCCGAAGAACGCCTCGTTTCCGCCCGCGACTGGCGCATCGAAGCCGAAACCCGCATTCGCGACACACTGAGCGTCGAGCCGCACGAGGCCTTCCGCCTGACGGGCCTCAAGGATCAGAGCGAGATCGGCGACCTGCGCGAGGTCGAGCGCAATCTCGACCGGTTGAAGATGGAGCGCGAGCGTCTGGGGGCCGTCAACCTGCGCGCCGAGGAAGAGCAGAAGGAACTGTCGGACAAGCTCGCCGCCCTGATCAAGGAACGCGATGACATCATCGATGCGATCCGCAAGCTGCGCGGCGCCATCCAGAGCCTCAACCGCGAAGGCCGCGAACGGCTGATTGCCGCCTTCGACGTGGTCAACGCCCAGTTCCAGCGCCTCTTCACCCACCTCTTCAATGGCGGCACCGCCGAACTGCAGCTGATCGAAAGCGACGATCCGCTGGAAGCCGGCCTCGAAATCCTTGCCCGCCCGCCGGGCAAGAAGCCCCAGACCATGACGCTGCTGTCGGGCGGCGAACAGGCCCTGACCGCCATGGCCCTGATCTTCGCCGTCTTCCTGACCAACCCCGCGCCGATCTGCGTGCTGGACGAAGTCGATGCACCGCTCGACGACCACAATGTCGAGCGCTACTGCAACCTGATGGACGAAATGGCCGCCTCCACCGAGACCCGCTTTGTCATCATCACCCACAACCCCATCACCATGGCCCGCATGAACCGCCTCTTCGGCGTCACGATGGCCGAGCAGGGTGTCAGCCAACTCGTCTCCGTCGACCTGCAGACGGCGGAGGCGCTGCGGGAAAGGGATCTGGTGTGAAAATTTACCTCACCACCGTTTGCTTCCTGCTGGGCCTTGGCGTTACCCCCCTCCACGCCCAGCTCTCCACCTCGCTTGCCGGCAACTATCTGCCGAGCGTGCTGGCGACGTCGCCTGCCCATCGCGACAGTCTGATGGAGATGATCAAGGGGCAGCCGGGGTTGCCGTTCTGGGTGCGCGCCCTGGTGCGCCAGCCGCGTTACGTGGCGCTCGCTTCCGAGGAGGTGAAGGTCAGAGACAAGCGCATGCAGCTCTTCCGCGCCTGCGAGCCCCGGACCTGCGAAAGCAGCTGGCTCAAGGTGCTTTATTCCGAGGATGGCAAGAGGGCGCTGCTTTACGTGTCGGACGCGAAGCTCGGCATCAAGATCTTCGGCGATCCGACGCCGGAGGAACTGGCTTTCCTCACGCGCTGACGCATCAGGCCGTAACCTTCTCCCGGCGAGCCGGGCCGACCGGAAGCGAACCGCTCGCAAAGATCGATCCCAAGACCAGCGGCAGACAGGCGAGATAGGCATTGCGGATGCCGAACGCCTCAGCCACGAAGCCGAGCAAGGGCGGGGCGAGGAAGAAGACGACGAAGGCCATCTGGCCGATCGCCGCGACATTGATGACGGCCGGCCGGTCGGTCCGCCGGGCGGCGGCCGAAACGGCCATCGGGTAGACGGCGCTGCAACCGGCGCCCATCAGCGCGAAGCCGAGAAGTGCCAGCGAAGGCGAGGGCGCGATCCAGGCCAGGGCGATCCCTGCCGCGGCAACGGAAAGCAGAACCCGCCCGACGAGCCGTGCGCCGCAGCGATCGACGACCGGATCGACTGTGAGCCGGGCGAGTGCCATGAAGAAAGCAAACAGCGTCAGCGCGGAGCCAGAGACGAAGGGTGAAACGTTGAAGACCTCTTCCATGTAGATCGTCGACCAGTCGATGCCGGCCCCCTCGATGAGGAAGGCCGAAGTGCCGATGATGCAGAGTGGCAAGAGCGAAAGCGTCGGAAGCGCGAAATGCGGCGCCTTGGCTTCGGCTCCGGCTGTGGTCAAAACAGGCGCGTTCTTCATGCCTGCGATCGTGACCGCGCCGATGACGAACATCAGCCCGAGCAAAACATGCATATGCACCTGCATCGTCACCTCAGCCTGGCGCACCAGCGAGGCAGTCATCGCAGTGACGAAGAAACCCAGGCTCCAGCAGCCATGCGCGCGGTTCATGATGCCGAAGCCCGCCTGCGCTTCGATCCGGCCGATCTCGACATTGAGACAGATCTCCAGTGCACCCGCCAGAAGCCCCACAGCCAGGAGCGTGGCAAAGACGAAGGGAGCGGACGGCAGGAGCGGGATGACGGAGAGCAGCGTCATCACGCCGTGCAGCGTGATCGCCAGCGTCACGCGCGAGCCGAGCCGGACGATGACCGGCGACGAGAGCGTCAGCGAAATCAGCGAACCGATCGCCATGCCGATCAGGGTCAGCCCCAGCTCCGCCTTGTTGACGCCGAGCTGCACCTGCAGATCCGGCAGCCGCGAGAATAGCGAGCCCGTCGACATGGCGAAGAGGAGAAAGGCGATATAGACGCGATATTGCGGCTGGAAATGCATCGGCATGACTCGGCTTGTCTGATGACCAGTCAACGGCGTGGCAGTATCGAAGGCGGAAGTCCAGTCGTCCGGGTCCGCGATCCGTTCGCCTCGGGAAAAGTCGGCAATCGGGCGCGTCCACCTGGCCGGCATCAATCACCGGCGGGAGGGCGGCTCAACAACATCGTCATGCTCGGCCTTGGGCTTGGGATCTGCGCCGCTCAGCCCACCATGTCTGACGACGGCGGATGCCCGGGACGGAGCCCGGCATGACGACAGAGAAAAAACGAAAATGCCGGAAGCAAGGCTCCCGGCATGATCCTGTTCGCGACTGGCGACTGCCTTAATCGCTCACCCGGCCGAATTGATCTGCCGCGCCACCATGTCGTGGTTCAGCCACAGCACCGGCGCCGACGGATCAGCCACTTCGCCGAAGATCAGCGCGCCGGTTGCCTCGACCACGAGCACGCTCAGATAGTCCGAGATCAGCGCCTTGCCGTCCTTGTGCATCTGGGCGATCTCTTGCGAGGTGCCGATGGTGATGTCCGACTGGCCCTGGCTGTTCGGCATTGGCCACTTGTTGAAGTCGTAGAACGGGATCATCACGTCGCTGGCCTGGAAGTCAGCAATCTTCTTGAGCACGTCGTCGATGGTTGCACCCTCGACCAGCAGGTTCTGGCAATCAGCCCAGACCTTCTCGGCCCGCGCGCCGCCGTTTTCCTTCTTCAGCGCCTTCAGGAGCGGCAGAAGCGGCAGTTCGATGCCGGCGAAGACGTCGGACGAATTGGTGCGGATCTCGGGGCAGTTGAACACGGTCGCCTTGATACCCGATGCGAAAGCCTCCTCGGCGATCGCCTCAAGCTTCATCTTGGCATAGCCCTGGGTGTAGTTCGTGTAGGTCTGCCAGCGGTATTCGTCGCCGATCAAGATGCCCGTGCCGTGATAGCCATAGGCCGAATAACGCACCTGGCCGCCGCTCTTTTCGATGCGGGCGCGGATCGCGGCACTGCCTTCGATCAGGTGGCGGAACGTGTGGGCCGAGACTTCGTCGAAGTTCTGCAGGATCAGCTTTCCGAGATCGCTGTCGAGCAGAACCTGAGAGGACATGTGGCGCGCGCCGCGGCCCTTGTAGATGCGGTTGGCAAGGACGAGGAAGACCTTCGCCTTCGGAATGCCGCCGGCCATGGTGTGGGCGAAATGCACGTTCTTGCCGTCGGCGATCATGCCTTCCAGCTCGGCCATGATATCGGCAACCGCCTTCTGGAAGCGGGTAACGCCAACCTGGCGGCATTTTTCGATATGCGCCCAGTCGAGCTTTTCCGTTTCCCAGTTTTCCAGCGTCAGCGAAGCAAGAAGGTCGGTCGGCGTCTTTTCGCCCTCGGGCGCATCGAGATCGAAGCCGGCCATGGCGGGGATGTTGATGATCCGTCCACCGAGATTGGCTTCCGCCTGGGCGAGTTCTTCCTCCGTCAGCGGACGCAGCTTGTTGTTCTCGTCGCGGCGACCGACGGTGATCCCGATGATCTCCATGCCGGCCTTCTTGGCCTGATCGAGAAGGCCCGTGACATAGCCGCGGCCGAACAATTCGCCGAACAGGACGAAGACGTCGCCCTGGCGGTAAAGGGTGTTGTGCGGGATCTCAGTCAGGGAAACCGGGCTGGTCAGTGTCATTTTTGATTCCAAATTACAATTGGCGTGCATGCCCACTAGCAAAGACTGAGCCGCAGTGCATCATCCCGGAGCGCATTCTCCGGTCATTTTAAGTGACGGTTCATCGCAATGCGTGATGAGCTGTTACAATCTTCGATAGGATCGCCTCTGCCGGAGCGCACACGAGCCGTCGGCTATGGGCGCCTCGAGCATCCCGGATGCTGACGAAAAGCCACAAGGGTGGTTAGCCTGTTCGGTCCGAACTGCCGCAATTATGATGCATTGCAGCATAATCTTGAGCGGGTGACGTTTCCAATCCGTCACATTTGCTGTAAACGATGGAAAAACAAGCCTGTTCGGGTGGAGAGGGCGATGCGCAAATGGGTTTACACCTTCGGCGGGGGAGTGGCCGAGGGGAGTAGGACCGAGATCGATCAACTGGGAGGCAAGGGAGCCAATCTCGCCGAAATGGCGGCGCTTGGTCTGCCGGTGCCGCCCGGCCTCACGATCGTGTCAGATGCCTGCGGCCTCTACTACAAGAACGAAAAGACCCTGTGTGACGACCTGAAGGTCCAGGTGCTGCAGGGCATATCCGGCATCGAGGCTGCCACAGGCCGCGCCTTCGGGGACACCAGCCATCCGCTGCTGCTCTCGGTACGGTCTGGTTCGCGCACCTCCATGCCCGGCATGATGGACACTGTCCTCAATCTCGGCCTCAACGACCACACCGTCGAAGCGCTCGGCCACCACTCCGGCGATGCCCGCTTCGCCTGGGACAGCTATCGCCGCTTCATCCAGATGTATGGCGATGTCGTCATGGGGCTGGACCATGAGGTCTTCGAGGAGATCCTCGAAGACGAGAAGGCCCGTCTGGGTCATGAACTCGATACGGAAATGTCCGCTGTCGAATGGCAGCATGTCGTCAAGCTGTACAAGGACATGCTGGAGCAGGAACTGGGAGAGCCCTTTCCACAGGACCCGCATGTTCAGCTCTGGGGCGCGATCGGGGCGGTCTTTTCCAGCTGGATGAACCCACGCGCCAAGACCTACCGGTTGCTGCACAACATTCCGGAGGCCTGGGGCACGTCGGTCACGGTCCAGACCATGGTCTTTGGCAATCTCGGCTCGACGTCTGCCACCGGTGTCGCCTTCACCCGCAATCCCTCGACCGGCGCCAGGGAACTCTACGGTGAATTCCTGGTGAATGCGCAAGGCGAAGACGTCGTCGCCGGCATCCGCACGCCGCAATCGATCACCGAGGCCGCCCGTATCGACAGTGGCTCCGACAAGCCGTCGCTCGAAAAGCTGATGCCCGAGGCATTCGCGGAATTCCAGGCGATCTGCGACCGGCTCGAATCGCATTACCGCGATATGCAGGATCTCGAATTCACCATCGAACGTGGCAAGCTCTGGATGCTGCAGGCCCGCGCCGGAAAACGCACCACCAAGGCCGCGATGAAGGTCGCCGTCGACATGGTCTCGGAAGGCCTGATCAGCGAACAGGAAGCGGTGCTGCGCATCGAGCCGTCCTCGCTCGACCAGCTTTTGCACCCGACCATCGACCCGCGCGTCGAACGCCATGTCATCGGCTCCGGCCTGCCTGCTTCGCCGGGGGCGGCGAGCGGCGCCATCGTCTTTACGGCGGAAGAGGCCGTGGAGGCGGAGAACGAGGGCCGCAAGGTCATCCTGGTCCGCGTCGAAACCAGCCCCGAAGACATTCACGGCATGCATGCGGCCCAGGGAATCCTCACCACCCGCGGTGGCATGACCAGCCATGCGGCGGTCGTCGCCCGCGGCATGGGCATCCCTTGCGTCTCCGGTGCCGGCACCATGCGTGTCGACCTGCGCAACGAAAAGCTGATCGGCCTTGGCGTCACGCTGACCAAAGGCGACATCGTCACCATCGACGGCTCCTCCGGCCAGGTGCTGAAGGGCGAGGTGCCCATGCTCCAGCCGGAACTCTCGGGCGATTTTGCCCAGCTGATGGTCTGGGCCGATGCTGCCCGCCGCATGACCGTGCGCACCAATGCCGACACACCGGGCGACGCCCGCGCCGCCCGTTCCTTCGGTGCCGAAGGCATTGGCCTGTGCCGCACCGAACACATGTTCTTCGAAGGCGAGCGCATTCATGTGATGCGCGAGATGATCCTCGCCGAAGACGAGGCCGGCCGCCGCGCGGCCCTCGACAAGCTTCTCCCCATGCAGCGCTCTGATTTCACCGAGCTCTTCACCATCATGCACGGGCTTCCCGTGACGATCCGCATGCTCGACCCGCCGCTGCACGAATTCCTGCCCAAGTCGGACGAGGAAATCGAGGAAGTGGCGAATGCCATGGGGTTGGAGCCCGGCTTCATGCGCCGCCGCATTGACGCGCTGCACGAGTTCAATCCCATGCTCGGCCATCGCGGCTGCCGGCTTGCCATCTCCTATCCCGAGATCGCCGAAATGCAGGCCCGCGCCATCTTCGAGGCCGCCGTCGCCGCCGCCCGTGAGACCGGCGCCCCGGTCGTGCCCGAGATCATGGTTCCGCTGGTCGGCCTGCGCTCCGAGCTGGACTATGTGAAGGCCGTCATCGACCGCGTCGCGACCGAAGTCATGGGCGAGGCAAAGCTCGAAATCTCCTATCTCGTCGGCACGATGATCGAGCTGCCCCGAGCCGCCATCCGCGCCCATATCATCGCGGAGGCCGCCGAATTCTTCTCCTTCGGCACCAACGACCTGACACAGACCACATTTGGCATGTCCCGCGACGACGCAGCCCGCTTCATCCCGACCTACCAGCGGAAAGGCATCATCATCCAGGACCCCTTCGTCTCGCTCGATTTCGACGGTGTCGGCGAACTCATCCGGATCGCGGCCGAACGCGGCCGCCGCACCCGCCCCGACATGAAACTCGGCATCTGCGGCGAACACGGCGGCGACCCGACCTCGATCCACTTCTGCGAGGATGTCGGCCTGGATTACGTGTCCTGCTCGCCGTTCCGCGTGCCGATCGCGAGGCTGTCAGCGGCGCAGGCGGCGATCAAGGCGAGGGCGTGAGAAGGCATAGTTACATCCCTACTCGATAATGCCTACAGCCGCTTCCGCCTTGCCGCCCCTGGAGGGCGCGGTAGTTCTGGGTCAGGCAAATCACGCAACCGGCGGATCAGGAGGGCCCTGTCTGGGTCTATTCGTGCAAGTAGTCGCTCAGGGTCGTCGGCCTCGTCAACATTGGCGAGGTCCATTAGCAGCGCGGCAGATTGTGCTGATTCCGGCGACAATTTGGGCGTCAGCAGGCTGGCAACGTCACGCAGAAGCCCGGGATCGCGGCACGTCTCAGCGAAACCTGTCATCAGGTCTGAAAGCCATGATTTGTCTTGCAGGTCTTCAGGCGCGAACGCTTGCAACAGTGCTGCGCGCGGCAAGACGCCAGCAGCGGCCTGCCAGCCTGCTGAACGTCCACCTTCTACCGCGATGTCTGCTAAAATTTTGCCGTGTTCGCGATAGAAGAATACGGGCTTCTCGCTGGCCAGCCATTCTCCATGCTCGGCAATAAGTTCGTCAAAATCCAGCCATTCTCCCGACCTCATTGCCGCTATGAGAACCTCTGCTGTTTCGCTTCGCGGATCGGGGAACAGGTCACTCGATGTCTCTTGAAATTTGAGCACCCATTCTATAAAAAGACCAATAATTCCCGGCATTGGCACACATGTAGCTGAAGTGCACGCGTAACACGTGCTCCAGCAAAGGTTCAAATCGTCACCGCTTTCGCGCGCAAGTTCGATAGCTTGGCGTAATTGCGGCAGCGCCTCTTCGTGCCGTCTTAGTTGGCCGAGTGACCAGCCAGCGTACTGACGAGCTTCCTCCTCCTCGATTTTGTCGCCAATCTCAACAGCCAATGCTATCGCCTGGGACAACTGTACAATTGCTTCGTCATGACGAGCTAGCTTGCCGAGGAACCAACCCGCGTAACGTCGGGCAGTCGCCTCGCCGTATTTGTAATGAATCTCTTGCGCCAGGTCGATCGCTCTATACAGTTGCGATAGCGCCTCCTCAATGCGGTCGAGTTGGCCGAGCGACAACCCCGCGAGCCTCCTAGCGATCGTCTCCTCTCTTTTGTTGCCAATCTCGCTCGCAAATTCGATCGCTTGCTTCAGAGGCACGAGCGCCTCTTCATGGTGGTTCAGATACTCCAACGACCAACCGAGCATTCGATATGCTAAGCACCTCAATTGTGATGGAAGGGTGTCAAGCTTCTCTGCGTCTAAGCTCATTCCGAGTTGAGCGACAGCCTCCTGATCATCACGAACAAGCGATAGAAAGCGCATCAGTCCGTCTAGGGCGATTACCCGCGCAGCTATGTCATTTTTAGATTGATCAAGAGCATGGTTCAATTCCCCTTCGGTCTCACGCTCATGTCCGAGCCGGTAGAGGGCGTGTGCTCGCAAGCAGGTAAGGATGGTCGCTTCGATAAGGGTCATGCCGGGACTTGG
This sequence comes from Peteryoungia algae, assembly GCF_030369675.1. NCBI lineage: Bacteria > Pseudomonadati > Pseudomonadota > Alphaproteobacteria > Hyphomicrobiales > Rhizobiaceae > Peteryoungia > Peteryoungia algae. Next base: position 4,392,946 of record NZ_CP128477.1, read on the forward strand.
TCTACACTCGTGTAGAACATTTTCTGGCTCTTGCGCCAGTCTTGTTTCCCAATCTTCAGGCGACCCCAAGTCGGCGGTGGTTGCGCTAAACCAAGCCATTAGGCCGCGCTTGAATCCTGTGATGTAGTCGCTTTTTTCTCCGGCAACCTGCTCCATTGCCAGCCGGCTGAATAGCGCGCCTTCGGCCAAGCGTCCATCGAGCAGATGTCTCAAGCCCTGCTGTTTTTGCTCTTGTCGGTCGTAGAAGCTGCGCAGGAAGTCGAGAATGCTGGCAAGCGGTGTTTCGTGCGCTACCCGGCTGCCCTGACGACGCCTGTAGTAATGGGCAAAAACCCGATCTGTAACGGCGTAAAGTGTCTCTCGGCTGTCTGGGGCGGGGCGGCCGCGAATGATGTCCGCTCGCTGCAGGTCCGTCATCGCCCGCGCGATTTGGCTTTGTCCCTCTGCGCCAACGCGCTCAGCAAGTTGCGTCTGCGATGCTGGCTCGCCGCCCCGGATCAGAGCGTCGAGTAGCCCGCGGACCAGCGGTGCAAGATCCTCAATCCGTCGGCGATAATATTCCGCGAGACGGTCGGCCAGCGCGTTCATCGTTTCCGCAACGGTCAGCGCATCCTCTGTCTCGATCACCTCGGCAAGCAATTGGGCCAGTCTCGGCGTGCCGCCAATGAACTCTGCGACCGCTCGGGCCTTGGCTTCCTGCCTGCCATTGAGCGGTGACTTGCCTTCACTCTCACGCTTGCGGTTGAAATAGGTGATGCAGTCATCGGTCGTCCATGGCTGCAAGCGCACCGACTCAAATGCCTGGAACAGCGGCTTGTCGTAATCCATGTCGACGGTGCCGGTCGCCGTGGCAAGCAGCATCACCCTGTTCTTCTGTCGAAACAGCCAATCGCGAAGGCGTTGTTCATCCTCATCGTTTGCAAAGAGGGTTTTCAGAAGGCTGTCGAAGTTCTCGACCGCGACGATTACGAGGCCCTTACCATCCGGCAATGCCACGTCTAGGGCCGCTTCCAGCTTAGCGGCCGACTCCTTCCACCGGCGAGCGGCCTCGTCCGGTTTTGGCCACTGAAACATGGCCTCTGCAAAGGCCTCGTCTCCCTCGGTTTTCGTGAGGAGAACCGTGATGTAGTCGAGAAAGGCGTGCGGGCTTTTCTGGAGATTGTGCTGTTCTTCCGGCAGCAGCAGGAAGGTGATCGGCTTGTTGTCCGTTGGTGTCCGCTGCAGTGCGATCTCGACCCGTCGCATCATGAAGGACTTGCCGAAGCCGCGTGAGCCATAAAGCACGACGTGCTGCAGGGCGCCAGGCGTCGCCGAGCGGGAACGGCTGACGGCCGCTATGATCCTGCCGAATTCCTCTTCGCGCCCGGTCGAAACGGCGACGATATCGGCATCGGTCATGTCATGCGTCATGAAGGTGCGAACGACTGCGGGTCTCGAATTCGTGTTCATGCCAGCCCCGACCTTTTCCACCAGTTCTTGGCCAGACGCGAGCCGGCCTTCCAATGCCGTTCGTAGTCGGCGTCTTCCGTGAAATCGACGAAGCCGTCTTCCACCAGCATTTCCATAGCTTCCATAAGGTCGATACGGTCGAATGCTGGGGCGCAGGGGAGTTCCTCGCCGCGACAGGTCTCGACCGCCATGACGGCTTTCAGGGCGGGGAGCAGCAGTTCTTCGCGTCGATTGTCCCCAAGTGCGGAATAGGCTTTGAAGCGCCTATCAAACTGATTGAAAAAATCTGCGTGCAGATGCGGGCGCACGCGTTCTGAAAAAATGGTGGCAAAGTCCTGAGGCTGCGCCTTGTTCCCGACCTCCAACAGACCCTTGACCAGAAAGCAGGGATAGAAGACGCCTGACTGCTTGAGGAATTCGTCGGTGTGTCCTGCCGTCCAGCTTGAAGGATCGGTCGCCTGTTGCACGAATTCTCGTGCCTGTTCTTCTGTCAGTTCCGGGACGGGGAAGGGTTGAAGATCATTCAGGTGTTCGCTGTTGAGGCCATGCTGGCGTGACAGGGCCTTCATGCCAATCGAGCCGGTGAGGAGCATTCTCACACCAGCCCCGCGCCATTCGCGCATCGAAGCGAGCAGCCGATCTGCCTTCTCGGCTCCATGTTTGTTGATTAGATTGTGCATGAAGGTGGAGAATTCATCGATGATGAGGATCGGTGGCGTGCCTTCCTTGCTCGCTCGTGCGATCGCCTGGGCAACGATTTGCCAATAAGCTTCGAGCGTGGTCTCCTCAAACGGCGTTCCGTTGGTCAATGCGTCGAGTACGGTTTTTGCCGGGCTTTTGCCAACCACGTCGAGCGTCTTCTGGAGGAAGTCCTTGCGGTTGGGCATGGCGCCGAGCCAGCCCGCGAGGAAGTCCGAAAGCGAGTTCAATCCCTCGCCATTGAAGAAGGCATAGGGCGTGCCTGCGCTTATGAACTGCTCCATGGCGTATTGCCGGAGGGTGGACTTTCCTATTCGCCTCAAGCCGAACATTTTGATGCCATTGCTCTTCAGGAGTGTGCGCATGAAGCGCTCCTCAAGGTCCGGCCTCGCAAAGCGTTGCGCACCGCTTACGGCATTCCCGTAGTGCAATTCTAGAGCCATGTCCCACCTATGCGCCGCCGGAGATATCTGCATTGGCGTATATCAGGCCAAAGTCGGACTTGTCAATTATATGCCATTGCAGATATCTGCGTCTGCGTATAATTTTTCAGCTTTCGAAAAGCCGCTTGCCGCTGACGAGCGCCAGTGGGGCTGTCTGCAAAGCCTCACCAACCTCCCCGAGGCCAATTGCCCCCCGCCACCCCCGCAGGCTAGGTTGCCACCTCATACCCATCCCGGAGACACCCATGCCCGGCTATTCCGCCCGCCCGCCCGCCCGCAATCCCGACAAGCGTTCTCGACGATGCCGTCACCCGCATCACCCGGTGGGATTTCGAGCCGGGTGCTGCGACCGGCCATCATACTCATGGCCTGGGCTATGTCGTCGTGCCGCTGACCGATTGCCATTTCCTGATCGAGGATGCCTCCGGTGAGCGCCGCGTCACAGCCAGAGCCGGCGAGGCCTATCGCCGCGATGCCGGCGTCGAGCACAATGTGATCAATGGCGGCGACCAGCCGATGAGCTTCATCGAGATCGAGTACAAATGAGCGAGACAGACGAGCAGGCGGTGCCGCAGTTCGTGACCGAGTTCGAGGCGCTGCACGGAATGGCAGTGCCGGTGGCCGAGGGCGTTCAGCGCGTCACCGCACCCAATGCGAGCCCGTTTACCTTTCACGGCACCAACACCTATATCGTTGGCCGGAATTCTGTCTGCGTCATTGATCCAGGCCCGGACAATGACGCGCATTTCGAAGCCCTGATGGCAGCGCTTGAAGGTCGTGAAGTGACCCACATCGCCGTCAGCCACACCCATCGCGATCATTCCCCGCTGGCCCGCCGCCTCAAGCAAAAGACCGGTGCCGTAATCGTGGCCGAAGGCCCGCATCGTCCCTCGCGGCCGCTGTTCGAAGGCGAGCTGAACCCCTTTGCCGAAAGCGCCGACACCGATTTCGTCCCCGACATCGCGCTTGTCGACGGGCAGACGGTCGATGGCAATGGCTGGCGCCTGACCGCGGTCCACACGCCCGGCCATACGGCCAACCATACGGCCTTTGCCCTCGAAGAGACCGGCATTCTCTTTTCCGCCGACCATGTCATGGCCTGGGCCACCTCGATTGTCGCCCCGCCCGATGGCGCGATGAGCGATTACATGGCCTCGCTCGACCGGCTGCTGGAGCGCGATGATCGCCTCTATCTGCCCGGCCATGGCGGAGCGGTCACGGCCCCCCAGTCTTTCGTCCGGGCACTCCGCACCCACAGGCGCATGCGCGAACGCGCGGTACTGGAGCGCATCATCAAGGGGGACCGGCGCATCGCCGACATGGTGAGCGTCATCTATGCCTCGACGGATCCCCGCCTGCATGGGGCAGCAGCCTTGTCCGTGCTCGCCCATCTGGAGGATCTCGTGGAGAAGGGGCTGATCGTAACGGATGGTCCGCCGAAGCTTTCAGGGGAGTATCGCCCGGGCTGAGGGAAATAGGCCCAAGGCCAGTCCTCTGCACGCGGCCAAAAAGGGGACGGGCACCAGAGGTCACTCAGTTCCCGGCAATGCCCAGAAGCTCTGCATCCAGCGCATGCAGGAAATCCTCGGCGATGCGGTCGCTGATGCCGAGATCGTGCTGGCCGTAACGGGCGGCCACGCGCATGTCGACCAGCGTCATCTCGGCCTCTTCACGCAGCCGCACCACCGCATCGAAGGGAAGGCCGAAGACCAGCGTACGGGTCGAAAACTGAAGTCGTGCCGTACCTTCCGGTTCGCCGTCGTCGAACGGCACCAATAGGCTGGGCTCTGGCCGGGCGGTGGGCAGCGGACCGCTTTCCGGCAAAGCCTCTTCGGAGGAACCGGGCGTGTCTCCCTCGATCCCCGTCCCCGTCGTCGGCCGAAGCTCCAGCGCCGGCAGGCCGTATTCCTCCCCGCGGCTCGCCGTCACCACCAGCCGGTTCGCCGCCGCCACCTTGCGCACCGCGTCGTAAACGCGGTCGATCGCCCCCTCATAGCGGCGACCATTGAGCCCGGGATAGGCGGCGAGCTGCGCTGCATCGGCATTCTCGGGCAGAGCGGGGCGCGGAAGAAGATGCTGCTCCGCCGCCGGCACGGAGACCCAGGCAGGTCGGTCCAGAAGATCGGTCGCCACCTCGGTGAGCTGCGGCTTGGTGACGTAGAGATAATAGCCGTAACCCGGCAGCGCGAGCGGCAGGGCGGCATAGATCAACGCCCAGACAGCAGCGACCCCGCCCAGGGCCCCGATCTGCCAAAGCCGCGCCAGCCCCAGAAGCGCAAGCGGCACCGAAAGTGCCGCCGGCAGGGCACATGCCAGCACCAGCAGGACGAAATCAGGCGTCGCGAGTGGTCCGAAGCGATGAGCCAGCACCACGACCACCAGCATGCCCAGCGAAAACAGCGCCATCCGCCGCGCGAGAAAGGCGGACCGGGACACCGGACGGTCATAGCGGACATGCATGCGGATCTACCGGAATCAGGAGGCGTTTCGTCCACGGTTGTAACGGCTCATGCGCAGGGCGTCGATAAGCAAAGCTTTGCGATTGTCAGGGTGCACGGTTGCGCCCGCCTCCGAGAAGCGGATTGTCACCCATGTCCAGCACCGGTTCGCCGCTGTCTGGCGGTGCGCCGTCGAAACCATCGGGCACGTCCATCAGCCCTTCCTCGAACGCCGGATCGAGTGGCAACAGTGTGGGGGCGTCGAGGGTGATGCCGTCCTCCGGCAGGCTCGGGTCGGGAAGCGGCGGCGCATCGGGGCTGAACGGCACATAGAGCGAGACGGTGACGATGACGGCGATCACCATCAGCCAGGAGCCGATGATGCGGGCCGGAATGGTGAGCCAGGCGCCGAGGAACGGCCGCAGCATCAGGCCGGGAACCATGAGGATCCACAGCGCGCCAAGCACGGCGGATGAGGCGAATTCCTTGATGCCGATGCCGAAGTCGTCGAGCCCGATGAAGAGTGACAGCGAAAAACCGACGACGGCAGCGGCCAAAGGCGCCGCAAAGCGGCGCATGCCGGCCGGAAGCCAGAGCGTCAGGCCGGACAACATCACGGCAACAGGCGCGATCAGGAAAAGCTCGTGGCCGAGCGGGCTTTGCAGGATCGTATGGAAGATCGGATCGAAGAAGAGAAGCATGGGTGCGACGGCGCCGACGAAGGCGAGCGCAATCGACAGCACCTCGCTCCGACGCCCTGCCATGCCGATGGCGACGGACAGTCCGAGCATGGCGAGCACGAGGTCGTAGATCGACAGCGTGAAGAGATAGCCAA